>JAIPHP010000031.1 GCA_021735165.1 Candidatus Woesearchaeota archaeon | reverse complement strand
TTATGGAGCGCGGGAGGATGCGCAACAACAGTAGGATACAACGAATTCGCGACTGTAGAGAACTACATAAAAAACCAAGCATTACATCACGCTACTGCCTGAGATACCCCGACCTTTAGGTCGCGGGAGTAGGTCATTTTAGTTTTTTTTGCTATTGTGTTTTGGTGTAAAGGGTTTAATGTCCTGTCCTTTAGATTGGGTGTTAATTCATGTTTTCTTTAGTTTATTCTTCGCTTTCTAGTAGTTCATAAATCGTTTTTAAATCTGCAACTTCCAGTCTTAACGCAATGATATTTTTATTATTTATAAGTTTTTTAATATTTCTATCGAGAATACTTATTACATATAGTTCACTTATTTTTTTTTGATTTTCTAATATTTTTTTGTTTTTTTGTGTTAAATCATGTGTTTTTTCTTTATAGATTTCGTAGTAAGATTTTAATTCTTCTAAATCACAATCATTTAAAATAAGTCTGTTGTTTCTTATTTCTTTAGATAAATTTTGTCTTATATATTCTTCTGTTCTTTTAAGTGAAAGAGAATTTTCTGTGTGATTCAGAGAGTGGTATTTGTTGTGTGTTGTCATTTTGTAAATACTTCCGATGTTGATGAAATTGTTTTGTAGTAAGCAATCATAAGAGATAATGGATAGTATATTGTGTTGTTGTTGGCTTTATTATCTTTTTTGTAGTTTTCTATTGTTTCTATGTTTTGTTTTGCTGCATTTATTATTTCTATCTGGTATTTTGTTGTTTCTTTGTTGTTATTAGTGTTTGCAAATATTAAGTCGAGTTTTGTTTTGTATGTTTCATATAGTTCTAATAGGTTTTTTTCTAAACTTATTTGCAGGAGATCTTTTTGTCTGTTTGCTGCGTTAATTTGAATCATGCAGAATTTCTTTTTTTGGAGTTTTTGTATTGGCGTTTCTTCCATTTTATTTGAATCCTTTCATGCCTCCTTTCTGCATTTTTTGCATCATTTTTTGCATGTCTTTTTCACTTGTGTTTTTTCCTGGTTTCAGCATTTTCATTAGTTTTTTGCTTTGTCTGTATTGTTTTAAAAGTGCGCGTATTTCAGAAGTTGGTTGTCCACTGCCTTTTGCGATTCTTTCTATTCTTTTTCCGGTTATTATTTCGGGTTCATTTTTTTCTTTTTGTGTCATGCTATCCATTAAGTATTTCCATTTGTCTATTTTTCCTTCTTGTTGTTTTAACATGTCTTTAGGTATGTTTGCTTGGTTCATTCCAGGGATCATATCTAAAATTTTGTTTAAAGGTCCCATTTTTTTCATTGCTTGCATTTGATCATATAAATCTTGAAGCGAGAAGTCTCCTTTGCTTAATTTTTCTTGCATGTCTTCTACGTCTTCTTCTGTGAATGCTTCTTTTGTTTTTTCTAGTAGTGCTTCTAGGTCTCCCATTCCTAGTAGTCTGCCTACAAAACCTTCTGGTTTGAATTCTTCTATGTCGTCTGTTTTTTCTCCAGTTCCTATGAATTTTACTGGTGCTCCTGTTATTGAACATGCTATTAGTGCTCCGCCTCCTTTGCTTGTTCCGTCTAGTTTGCTTATTATTACTCCTTTTACATTTGCGTTTTCATGAAATGATGATGCTTGTTTTTCTGCTGTTTGTCCTATGTCTCCGCTTATGACGAGAAATGATTGATTTGGTTGTATTGTTTTGTTTAGTAGTTGTAGTTCTTCTGTTAGTTCTTCATTTAATGCGTCTCTTCCAGCAGTATCTATTATTATTAGGTCGTATTCTTGTAATTGTTTTTCATATTGTTGGTATATTTTTGCAGGGTTTTTTTCTTTTTTATTACCAAAAAAGTCCACATTTATTTTTTTGCTTAGTTGTTCTAGTTGGTCGTATGCGGCAGGTCGCCAAGTGTCTGTTGTTAAAACGCATGTTTTGAGTCCGCGTTTTTTGAAGTAGTTTGCTAGTTTTCCGGTTGTTGTAGTTTTTCCTGACCCAAATAATCCTACTAGCATTAGTTTGAATGGTTGTTTTTGTTCGTTTTGTTTTTTTATTTCATCTATTAATGATTTGTGGTCTCCTTGTCCTAAGAATTTTACTAGTTCTTCATATACTATGTTTATTAGGTGTTCTCTTTTGTTTATTGATTTTGGGGTTTCTTCTTTTTTTGCTCTTTCTTTTATGCCTTGTGTGATTTTTAGTACTAGTTGTACATTAACGTCTGATTGTAAAAGTGCTCTTTGTATGTCTTTTACTAGTTCGTTGATTAGTTTTTCATCTACGAATATTGAGCCAGTTATTTTAGATAATGTTTTTTTCAGGCTTTGCGATAGTCCTTCAAGTACCATTTTATGTTGTGAGAAAGGGTTTTTGTTTATAAATGTTTAGTGGTTATTTGTTTTTTTACAAATCTAAATTTTGTACTTTATGTGCATTTTCGGTTATAAAATTTCTTCTGGGTTCTACTTCTGAGCCCATGAGTAGTGTGAATGTTCTGTCTGCTTCTACTGCGTCTTCTATTTTGATTTGTTTTAGTGTTCTTGTTTCTGGGTTCATTGTTGTGTCCCATAATTGTTCTGCATTCATTTCTCCAAGTCCTTTGTATCTTTGTATGTTTATTCCTTGCATTCCGCCTAATTCTTTTATTATTGAGTCTTTGTCTTTTTCTCTTAGTGCGTATTGTTTGTGGTTTCCTTTTTTTATTAGGTACAGGGGTGGTTGTGCTAGATATATGTATCCTGCATCGATTAGTTCTTTCATGTATCTATAGAAAAATGTTAGGATTAAGGTTGTTATGTGCGCTCCATCTACGTCTGAGTCTGTCATTATGATTATCTTATGATATCTTGCTTTTTCTAGTTTGAATTCTTCTCCTATTCCGGTGCCTATTGCAGTTATCATTGTGCTTATTCCATCTGAGCTTATTACTTTATGCATTCTTGCTTTTTCTACGTTTAGTATTTTTCCTCTCAGTGGTAGGATTGCTTGAAATTCTTTGCTTCTCCCTTGTTTTGCGGTTCCTCCTGCGCTGTCTCCTTCAACTAGGTATATTTCTGATTTTGAGGGGTCTTTTTCTGAACAATCTGAGAGTTTTCCAGGTAATGTGGTTGATTCTAGTACTGATTTTCTTCTTGTTAGTTCTCGGGCTTTTCTTGCGGCTTCTCTTGCTCTTGCGGCAGTTATGCTTTTTTCTAGTATTGCTTTTGCTGAAGTGGGATTTTCTTCTAGGTATGTTGATAGTCCTATTGATGTTATGTTGTCAACTATTCCTTTTACTTCGCTGTTTCCTAGTTTTGTTTTTGTTTGTCCTTCGAATTGAGGTTCTGGTACTTTTACGCTTATTATTGCGGTTAGTCCTTCATGTACGTCTTCTGAGCTTAGTTTTGTTGTTTTGTCTTTGAAAATTTTGTTTTTTTCTGCATAGCTATTAAGTGCTCTTGTCAGGGCGGTTTTGAATCCTGATATGTGCGTTCCTCCTTCGTGTGTGTTTATGTTGTTTACGAATGAGAATGTTTTATCGTTGTATGAATCTGTGTATTGTATGCATATTTCGGCTGTTATGTTGTCTTTTTCTTTTTCTATGTATACTGGTTCGTGTAGAGTGTTTTTTCCTTCGTTTAGGTGTTGTACGAAGCTTATTATTCCTCCTTCGTAATGGAATTCTTTTTCTGTTTGGTTTCTTTCATCTTTGAAGTGTATCTTTACGCCTTTATTTAAGAATGCTAATTCTCTTAGTCTGTTTTGTACTATGTTTGTGTCGTATTCTATGGTTTCTGTGAATATTTCAGGATCTGCCCAGAATTTTATTATTGTTCCTGTTTTTTCTGTTGTTCCTGTGATTTTCATGTCTTGTGTTTTGTTTCCTTGTTCGAATATTATGTGGTGTATTTTTCCGTTTCTAAATACTGTCGCTTCTAATTTTTTTGATAATGCGTTTACTACTGATACTCCTACTCCGTGTAGTCCTCCTGATACTTTGTATGTGTCTTTTTCGAATTTTCCTCCCGCGTGTAGTTTTGACATTACAACTTCTAGTGCAGGTATTCCTAGTGGTTGGTGTATGTCTGTTGGTATTCCTCTTCCGTCGTCTTCTACGCTTACTGAGTTGTCTGGGTGTATTGTTATTATTATTTTTGTGCAGTATCCACCCATTGCTTCGTCTATTGAGTTGTCTACAACTTCTTGTATTAGGTGGTGTAATCCTCGGGGTCCTGTGCTTCCTATGTACATTCCTGGTCTTTTTCTTACGGCCATTAAGCCTTCTAGAACTTTAATATTTTGTGCGCTGTATTGATTAGTTGTTTGATTATTTTGTTTATTTTCGTCCATTTTTGTGCCCTTTTTTGCCCCTTGGTTCTCGTCTAAAATTTTATTCTTAGAATATGAATTTAGAAAGGGTTTTTGTTTATAAATGTATCGTTAAAAAAATATTTATTGTTTATATGGTAAATAATTGTTCATTCTTCAATCTTTTTATTGTTTAATAAGCCTCTGGCGAGAATTGCACTCGCGACCTTCTGCTTACGAGGCAGATGCAATAGCTTCTATGCTACAGAGGCATTATTTTGTTGAGAATTTATTTTTCATTTAAAAACATGTTTATTTCGTGTGAATATCAGAAAATGCGAAAACTACTGCACAGTAGCGAAATATTTAAATAGTATCATATTAATCACTTATAGGTGAAAACAAAAAATGAGTTCGGGTTTATTTAAACTTGTGGTAAATGCACTAAAACAGCCAATCTCTATGTTTATGCTAGGTGTGTTTGTTGCAAGTTTTCTAATATCTTTTGTAGCTAGTGTTGATGCAAATAATGGTTCTGCTTTTGTTGGAAATGTTATTGGTTTAGACATTCAATACCCTGTAAATGGCAATCGCAACATAGATAGTCCTTCTGATTATTTGAAAGAGAATCAAATAAGAGTCTATAGTGATCGAGTTGTTATTGAAGCTAAAGATATTCAATGGGCAGCCTTTGCAGACACTAAGAGTATGCTTCCTATGATAAATAAAGATAGCAATGCTTTACAAATAGTTCCTGATTGTCCTAGCGATATCTATCTTGGGGATGTTGTTTCTTACAAATCAGATTATGCTCCCGGAATAATAATTCACAGAGTTATAAAGATAGATGAAGATTCTAAAGGAACATATTTCATATTAAAAGGAGATAACAATCCTAATATTGATCCCGGAAAAATCAGGTGTGAACAAATACAAAGAAAACTCATCGGCGTTTTATATTAATGTGATTGAAATGTTTATAAAACACAAAAAAATTAATGGGTATTTTCTTGATAGTCCTTGCATGGTCTCAGATGTTGGTAAGATTATTGATGATGAAATAAAAAATAATTTACTTGGAAAAAATGTTGTTATACAGGCAATAAGTACCCAGGAAAGATCTGAAACATATTTAGATACTATTAAAAAATTAGTTCTATCAGATATCAAAGGATGTAATTATTCAATCACAAACAAAAGTCAATATTCGGTCCCTAACGCAGATATTTTTGGAGTTGAATATGAAATAGCTGCTAATTCTGTTATTGCTGAAAATTTTATGAAAAAATTTATTGAGGTTCCTAAAAAATATGGGTGTTCTCCTTTAAGAATTGACATTTTTTCTTTTTATGATAGTGCTTGCCTTGAAAGAATAGAAAAAGACATTTTTAGTGAGTCTGTTAGTGATGCTTTTAAGTTTAAAGGTGATAAAGATGATGTGTGTTATCCTGTAAGTATTTCCCTTCGATACCTTTTTTCGTTTTATCATTTATTAAACCTCCGCTTTCAACTTTCGTTGAAAGGCTTGTTCTGGTGTTTCCAGAACATTAAATCTAAGAGCCATGTGTGGCCTTATT
>JAIPHP010000030.1 GCA_021735165.1 Candidatus Woesearchaeota archaeon | reverse complement strand
ACTCACGCCAGCAATTTTACGAACTTGATAAGTAGTTTCACCCTCGTTTTTTCGCCTAATTGTTTCCATGAGTTTCCCTCTTGTGAGTTTCATACATTGATTTAACTCTCCGTAGGGAAATAGTTTTGGGATAACACAGAGATATATTTTTTCCAATCTTTTAAAACTGTGAAGCCTTCTTCTGTTTTACATAATTGATCATGCACATAATCTCTATTTTCTTCAAATCTATCTATTATCCAGCCACAATCCATTGGTTGTATTGTTTCATCTAAAGATCTTGCATGAGAATGACCTTCAAATATTTTGTATTTTGAGTCTAATGAATCTATTATTTTCTTTATTTTCGGATCGTTTTTGGCTGTGTTTAAAGAATGGTTTGCGCCGTATTTTTGTTCTTCTAATACATAGGGCATATCTTTGAATATTAATACATCATTTTTTGGTTCTGTAACTAAGATGAATGATTTTTCACATGTTCCTATCGCTGTTTTTTCTATTAGTTCAGACAGCTCATTTTTATCTATTATTAAATCCATTCATGTCGAGAAAAAAAACAAATATATAAACTTTGTTATTGTTTGGTGGTGAATTGATTGGATGGTTAGTTGAATTGTTGGTTGAATGATTAGTTGAATAATCTGTTGAATTGTTAACGATTAAAAAAAAGAGATAATAAAGATTAAAAAAAGAAAAGAAAAAAAGAAAGAAAGAAATAATGAAGAAAAACTTAACTTGAAAAAGCATCAAGCAACTTTAGTTTATCTTCTAAACGAGCATTCTTGAATTTATTTTTCAAAATATCCTTTAGATTAGTAACCTCACTTGTAGTCACAACATTATCGCTATTAGTACTGCTTAAATCTGCTCCAGTAATTTCCTTGAAAAATTCACGATTATCTGCATAAGTTTTACGGGAAAAAACTTCGTACTTCTTCCTTAAAGTATTTGCTTTTCTAGTAGAACTTACATTAGGTCCTGATGTAGGTCCTATTCCTGCAATTGTTGTTTCAGGGATACTGTCAATAATTCCTTTAAACACAACAGTCATCCGTAGCTTTGTGTTGCCTGTGTTTATTGCGCTGTGGACACTTTCTACTGTGCTTTTTTCAGTATTTGACACAGAGGTATATTTTTCTTTAATAGTTGCCCAGTTCACAGATATATCTTGAAGAAGTTTAGTGGCGGCTTCTAAATCAGCACGCACATTAATGAGATCTGTAGGACTGACAGTATCGCTTGTACCATTAATTAAAGTGCTTAAATGATCCTTGAATTTATCATATTTAGTATCATATGATTTAAAATCTGAATCTATTTTATTATAGTGTTCATCGAAAGCTGTATACACCTTATTCAAGTCATCTAATTTTTTTAATGCAGTTTCTATTGGTGTTTGAACATTGTTCTTAAAGGTTGCGCGTGCAGCAGGAGATAATGAAGATTTTAACTTATCTATGAAGTTTTCTGCTTGTTTTTTAAGAGCTTCAAGTTCTTTTCGCTTACCATCCATATTTTTTTTAATATCTTCAAATTCAGCTTTTACTTTCTCTTTCTTTTCTTCTAGAACTCCTGTAATCTTTGACAGTTCTCCTCCATGACCTTTGATTAAATCAGGTGCATGTTTTCCTCCTAAGAATTTGTCTATTGTTTCATGTATTTGCATTAATCCTTTGATGCCATCAGCAATACTTGATTTTAATGTTTCTATAGCATTACCGTACTTTGTCAAAGCTTTCTCTTCTTTTTCTAGTTTCTTTTCTTCAGGAGATTTTCCAAATCTATCCCAAATATTTTTCATTCCTTTAGCAGAATCCGCTACGTCAGATGCATATTTATTTACAACAGGGCTTGTTCTTCCTGCACCTATTAATTTGAACATTCTGAAGAATTCAACTATAAACATTATGAAGAAGAAGAAATTAAACAAAGATTTTAAATCAGCCCATGAAAAACCATTTTGAACAATAAAACCTTGAGGAAAAGGAATTACTCCGCTATTAAGAACAACCATTAATAAGCCGTAAATAAATGCTCTTAACAAGTGAATCATATGATTATCATTTTCATTCTTGTAAGCTAAAACCAATCCTGCTATTAGAGGCCCTAAAACTAATATGGAAACGAAAAGTCCTTGAAATAAACCGAATATGAGTTCGATTGTTTTAGCATTTAAACCTGCAACAGAGATTAAACCGATAGCTAAAGCTAAAGTGACATTAATAGAATTTTTTTCTTTTTTTAATTTTAAAGGATCAACCCCATATAATAATCCATACATAATAGAAAATATTGCTAAGAACAATAGTGCTCTTTGCATCCATATTTCTCCTATCATAACAGCTATATTTTCTATGGCGTCGCCAAAGAAATCAGGAATAACAGATCCTTCAGCAAAAACCATTGTAGGCATTAATATCAGAAATAATAATGAGAAACCAAAAAATGTGTTCTTTTTCATTTTAAATTATCCTCCACCAAAATATTTTTTTCATTAGTTATTATTAGTATTCATTAAAAAGGTATATATTGTCCAATCATATTTGCTAGCAAATACTCCCATATGTAAGGGGATGCCATCACTAGTATACCTATTATTAATGTGTGAATAAATGATTCTCCTACTCCACCTTTCCCAGTTATGGATGCAGCGGCTTTTATTTTTATCATAGCAACTAAACCAATAGCAACTCTTGCTCCTAAATCATACCAAAAATTCCCTGTAATTCCAACTAAAGATAACGCCCATTCAATATTCATCGCTATAAATGTGAATACAAGCATTACAGGTATCGCGTGTAAGCCGTGCTTAAGCCAATGCATTCCTGCTTCGTCTTTTGCCAAAAAAATCAATTCGATAATACCAAGAAGTAAACCTATAGCAATACTAGGTCCTATTAGTATACTTGTCGTTGCTTCAACTGCCATACCTCAAAATTTCAATTCAAAGTATATAAAGTTTTCTATTTCTGTTCTTTTGCAGTATAGTAAAGCTTTTAAATTACAAAATTAATTTAAAGAGCAAATTGGTTAAAAAAAAGAGTGTGAAAAAAACAAAGAAGACAAAAACGTCTAAATCTAAGAGTATTTCTCAACTTCAAAGAATAAAAAACATAGAAGACTCTCAAAAAATAATTTTACAAAAACTTGACGCAATATTAAAAGAAGAAAAAGAAATAGAAAATGAAGAACTGCAAGAGATAGATTTAGAAAAAAAACAAATAGATCAAGCTCATGCAATACATATAGAAGAAGCAGAAGAACTAGCACAACTAGCTAAACTCGAGAAATTAGAAGAAGAAATAAAATCACAAGTCTTAGACAAACCCTTAAAGAAAATAACTATGCGAGACATAACAAAAGGAATAATAGGAGCATTCTTTGGTATAGTTGGCCATTTCGCATTTTACAAAGGAGTAGAGATAGGCAGTCATTTTAGCTACATGAGAAGTATATCATTATTATTGCTAAGTTTTTTCATAGTTGTAATATTCCTTTATTTCGCAGGATTTAGAAGAGTGGATGACCATTTTGTAATGAAAATACTTCCATTAAGAGCAATAGTGCTATACGTAGTGTCTTTACTCACAGTAGTACTGGTGCTTTTTGTATATGGGAAAATAAGTTTTACAACGCCGTTTCACGAAATTTTTGGAATAGTATCTGCAATAAGCGTATTAGCAGTCATAGGAGCAGGAACTGCTGATTTAATAGGCAAAACAGAGGAATGATAATAATGAGTAAAGAAGTAAAACAGGCATGGGAAAGAGCAAAAAAAAGCGTTAGTAACTCTTTTTTAACTTTAAACAATAAAATATTTGAAATTGCATCATACACTGATGATAATTTAATAGATGGACCTTTAAACACTTTAAGGGAAGTATTTGAAATAGCATATAAGTTCTTAAAAAAATGGAATCCTTTAAAGCATGACTGGGTAGTAGAAGAAGAAGTAGAATTCAACACCGCTATGAACGAACTAAGAATAGAATTGAAAAAAGAAGACTCTCAAAAAGCTACAATAGAAAAGTGCATGAATAATTTAGCGGTTAGAACAAAAAATATTGTAAATGTAAAAATTTAATTTATTTTTACTTTTTGTCCAATAGCTTGACCAGGCATGCCTGTTTCAAACTTAACTAAAAGAGCTCCAGAATTACCATGAGCTTTAGTAACTTCACCAGAAATATCTTTTTTACCAGTATTATAAACTACTTTTTTACCAACTAATTTACCAGCATCTTCTTTACCGGTAATAGAATCTACTTTGACAATCATTCTACTATCAGCAGTTCTTGTCACAGACCTCTTAAAATTAACTATTATACCTTCCATAACTTTCAGAAAATAATAACTATTTATAAAGCTTACTGATTAGTGTTTGGACAGTACTACTTTTCTTAATTTTTCCTTACCCTTCCAATCAAAAACAACATCAAGAACTTCAAAAAGCCTACTAACAGGAATAATTTTTATTTTTTTCAACTTATCATCCTTAATAACTATATCGCCCATATTACTTTTAGGAACAATAACACTCTTAATACCCGCATCAATAGCTGCTTCAACTTTACTAGTGACTCCTCCGACAGGTAAAACGTCTCCTCGAACACTAAGAGAACCAGTCATAGCAAACTCTTGTTTTATAGGAATATCTTTCAAAGCGCTAATAACTGCGACAGCCACAGCAACAGAAGCACTATCTCCTTCAACACCCTCATAAGTCTGTAAGAATTGAACATGAATGTCTTTTTTCTCCATAAAATCTTTACCAAAATACTTTTTAATAATAGCAAAAACATTTAATACGGCTTCTTTTGCAATATCTCCTAATTTACCTGTTGCAATAATATTTTTTTCTTTACCAGGACTTACTTCTGATTCAATAGGTAAAATAATTCCAGAATTACTACCATCCATACCAATAACAGCCAAACCATTAACTCTTCCGACTTTCAAACCAGACGTAGTAATCAATTCATACTCTTTCTTACGCTCAATATACCTATCCGATAATTGTTTTTCCAAAGACCTAGAAACAGTTCTAGCTTTCGTAATATGTTCAATAGTTACAAGCTTTGCTTTTTCTTCCAAAGCAATATCCCCTGCAGCTCTAATTAATCCTCCAAGTTCTCTTAACTTCAAAGTCAAATGACCTTTTCTGCTAGCCTTTCTTTTAGCTTCCTCAATAATCTCAAGAACAGAATCCCTACTAAAATGAGGAATCTTACCATCACGAACAACTTCTTGTGCAACAAAAACCCCTATTTTATTCCTATTACTAACATTATCAAGCATAGTGTCTTTCATATAAACTTCATACCCATAACCCCTAATTCTACTTCTAAGAGCAGGGTGCATATGCTTAATAGTCTCCAAATTACCAGCAGCGATCAAAACAAATTTACAAGGAACAGGATCTGTTCGAACCATAGCTCCCGCACTTCGCTCACTTTGCCCAGTAATTGAAAATTTACCTTCCTGAATAGCAGTTAATAACTCTTGTTGAGTATTTGCAGCCAAAGTAGCAATTTCATCAACAAACAAAACACCTAAGTGCGCTTTGTGAATCATACCTGCAACAACACGTTCATGAGCAGGAGTTCCTAAACCTCCTGACTGAAAAGGATCATGCAAAACATCTCCTAATAAAGCACCGGCATGAGCACCAGTAGCATCAAAAAAAGGAGCCTGTTTTCTACCAAAATTATCAACAATAACCTTAGGAGACTGAACAACTTGTTTATCTCCCATTCTTTTACTAAGATTCATAGAAATAACAAATAAACCGATAATAACAACAGAAATAATGCTAGAACCAACAATAAAAATAGAACCTGCAACAGGACCATATTCATTAATAAAATAATGAAAACTAACAATATTTAACAAAAATAAAATACCAATAACAACAAACAAAATAGTGTTTTGATTTCTAAGTGACTGAGAACTCTGAACTTTAGAAGAACTAACAACGCCTCTGCCCTTTCCACCTGGAACAGTTCTTATAACAGGCTGATTAGCATCATTAGGATTAGGAAAACTAAGAACATCAACTAACTTCTCTTTAGGTAACAACTCAGCCAAAGCCAACCCAAGCATAGACTTGCCAGTTCCAGGTTCGCCAATCAACAAAACATGCCTTCTTTGAATACTAGCTTTCTTAACAACTTCAATAGCATCTTCCTGACCGATCACCTGATCAATAATTTTATCAGAAACATTTAACTCACTAGTATCATTAAATTCTAGCTCCTTATTCATATCAAGCTCTTTAGTTTTTTTAACAGATTTCTTCTTTGCCATAATACCTACCAAGGATAATTCGCAACACTTAAAAAAGGTTTCGGAAAGAATCCGAAAATGATTACGAACGTCAAATAAAAACAAATCAAATAAAAGCTTTATGAAAATAAACACAATAGAAATAATTGCGCTAATAATAATACTAATAGGCCTATTACTTCTAAAATATGTCTTTCTTGACTACACACCCGCATCCCCGATTCTTGAAAAAGACGCAGATAAAGCAATAATAAAAGGAAAAATCACAAAAATATATGAAAACGAAAAAACAACAACCCTTTACATACATACCTGCGAAGAAATAAAAGTCCAAATAAAAAAAAATCCGGGACTAAAATTAAATAATACAATAGAAGCAACTGGAAGCACATACAAAGGAAAATTTTACGCTGACACTCTAAAAGTAACACAAACATTAACAACGGAGAAAAATATATAAAACACAGCAACAAATAACATTAAAAAAGAGGCGCAAATGAAACTAGAACTAAAAGAAAAACTAACATATAACAACATACTAGTACAACACCTAAAAATTCTAAAAAATCTACAATACGAATCAGGATTATTTGCTGCAAGCAGAAAAGACGTAGGAACAGGATACGACAAATCCTGGCTAAGAGATAATTTTTACGAATGCTTAGCATTCATAATATTAGAAGATTGGGAAACCGTAGAAAAAACATATAACGCACTAATAGAAATATTTTTAAGGCATGAATACAAAATAGATTGCGCAATACAAAATAAACCACAACACAAACACGAATACATACATGCAAGATTCCACCCAAAAACATTTGACGAATTCTGGGAAGATTGGGGAAACAAACAAAATGACTCCATAGGCGCAATACTTTACATGATAGGCACACTGGAAAATCACCACCAAAAAAGCATGATAAAAAATGAAAACCATACAAGAATAATAAATAAACTAATAAAATACTTAGAAAGCATAAGATACTGGGAAGATATAGATAGTGGGATGTGGGAAGAAAACGAAGAAATACACGCAAGCAGTGTAGGTGCTTGCTTAGCAGGCCTAAAATCCATAAAAAACTGCAAAGGAATAAAAGTGCCTGAAGAACTAATAACAAAAGGACAAGAAGCACTAAACCAATTACTACCAAGAGAATCAAAAACAAAATTTGTAGATCTTGCACTACTAAGCCTAATATATCCCTACAACATAGTAAACGAAGAACAAAAAAAACAAATACTTGAAAACACAGAATATCACTTGCTAAAAAACAAAGGTGTTATAAGATACAAAAATGATTATTATTACAATAAAAATCCAGACGGACACAGTGAAGAAGCAGAATGGACGTTTGGACTATCCTGGCTTGCAATAATATATGAAAAAGAAAACAATAAAGAAAAAGCAGACTTTTTCATAAACCAAATGCTACAAACACAAACAAAAGAAGGCATACCAGAACTATATTTCTCAAATACAAACACACCAAACGAAAACAACCCATTAGGATGGTCAGAATCTATGTTCATAATAGCGCTACACGAAATAAATAAAAACCACACAGAATAAAATGATAGACCTATTAATAGCAATAAGCCCAATAATACTAATAATAATTCTCCTATTTATTTTGAAAAGACCCATAATCCAAGCAGCACCGATAACCTTCTTTTACACACTAATACTTGCAACAATAAAAACAAATATAATTCCAACAACTTGGGAACTAGAAACAAAATACGCTCTGGCAAGCATAATAAAAGGAACATTAACCGCAATAGATATAACAATAATAATATTTGGAGCAATATTTTTTCTAGAATTCCTAAAAGAAACAAAACTAATACAATCAATAGAACACTACTTAAGCACAGTAAGCAAAGACCAAAGAATACAAGGAATAATATTAACGTGGTTTTTATGTAGCTTTATAGAAGGCACAGCAGGATTTGGAACTCCTGCTGTAATAGTAGCGCCCATACTAGTCGGCATAGGCTTCTTGCCAGTAACAGCAGTAGCAATATCCTTAATTGCAGACAGTACAGCAGTAACGTTTGGAGCAGTAGGAACACCTATAAGAATAGGATTTGCAGGACTGCCAACAGCAACAGTACCCTTCTACGCAGCATTAATAAATTTAATAGCAGGGTTAATAGTACCAATTGCCATACTAGTAATCATAGTATATTCAAACAAAAACAAATCAATAAAATCCGTAACAGAAATGCTACCGTTTGCAATATGGGCTGGAATAGTGCTCTTAGTACCTTACTTTCTAAGTACATATTTAGGACAAGAATTTCCTAGTTTAATAGGACCCTTAATAGGACTTGCAACAATAATATATACAACAAAAAAAGGATTCTTAGTGCCAAAAAATACGTGGAGATTCCATGAAAAAAAAACAAAACTAGAAAAACACACAAAAACAAAAACCTTCCTCCCACACATACTACTAATAATTCTCTTACTAGGAGGAAAATACATATTTCCAAAATACTCTGTAAACATAATAACTCCAATAACTCACACCATAAATACATACAATCCAGGAATTTTGTTTATCTTAACAACACTAATATTTGCAGCACTATATCCTGATACAAGGAATAAAATCATAAACAGCATAAAAGAATCAACCAAAATTCTATACAAACCATTCATAGCAATACTCTTCATAGTATCCTTTGTCCAAATAATGGTAAATACTAATTTAAACATGACTGGAACCCAAAGCATGATAACAATAATTGCATCAAACCTGCAAACAAAAGCCTTGCCGCTAATAGCTCCAATAATAGGAGCATTCGGAGCATTCATAAGTGGAAGTGCCACAATATCAAATTTATTATTCGGACAATTTCAATATACAGCAGCAACAACATTAGGAATAAGCACGGCAATAATACTCGCACTACAAGTAATAGGTGCCTCAATAGGAAATATGATATCTCTTACAAACATAGTGGCCGCACAAGCAACAGTAAAAATACAAGGAAAAGACGCAGAAATCATAAAAAAAACAATAATTCCCTGCATAATATATCTTATTCTGACCGGAATAATAGGATTTCTAATTCTATAAAAAAACTTATTTTACAACAAAGTTTAAAAACAATCACTCACAAACGAATAAAATCAAGATAAGTTAAGAGCACCCACCTCTGAAGAAGTGGGTATGCTTCGCACCTAGCGGTGCTCGGCTCTTAACTTTCAATATTCACGTAAAGATTTTTGCAAATCTTTATGTTGAGACTGTTGGATATATTTCCT
>JAIPHP010000029.1 GCA_021735165.1 Candidatus Woesearchaeota archaeon | reverse complement strand
CTAATCCGTGAAAATTGTTTTTTGGCAAATCGTTGTCGCCTTGCTTTAGATTTATTTGTTCTTTTAGTATTTCTTGCATTAAAGGTACTGTGTACACGGCGTGTGTTAGTTGTGTGTTGTCTGTTGCAGACAAAAAACCCTTGTTATCTAAAGTTATGTAATTCATAGGCGCTAATGCTTGGTGTTCTTTCATGCCTGTTACAATAGTGCTTATTTCGTATTGTCCTTGTTCGTTGCTTGTCGTATTAGTTCTTGATTCCCAGTTTCCGCTGACTAATTGTTCTATGTTTATTGGTACTTGCAAAGGCCTCTCCATTTCAGTTTTAGTCTTTACTTCGCCAGAAAACGTTAAATTAGTAGTTTGAGCAGTATTTATGCTATTTAACAACAATAATCCTGATGCTGTCAAGATTACTTTTTCCAGTCCTTTCCTAAAGAAACTCTTTTTCTTCATAGTCTTTAACAGATCATTGAACAGACTTTAAATACTTTACGATTTTATACCACTCGAAAGTGACTATGAATTTATTTTTGATTGTAAAAGAATTACGATTTAACACAATGAGCTTGAAATAGGAAAATGTTTTTAAATAGCAAGATAAATATGGTTGTTGAGAGGTGAATGTATATGCCAATTTTTGGTGCTAATCCAGGATTTAGTCAAAATCTTCCTATTGACAAAGTTAAGTCTATGAGGGCTCAAGGGCTAGATAATAATCAGATAATTCAGACTTTGCAAAGGGATGGTTATCCTTCAGGCGATATTTTTGATGCTTTAAATCAAGCAGATATGGCCTCTGCTAGTCCTTCCGGTTTTCAGCAATCGCAGAACAGAGATTATTCTCAAAACATTTCTACGCAGAGCGTTCCATCTCAAGAAAATTTCGGGTTTTCGGGTTCTGATGACAATTTTCAACACAATATGTCCCCTCCACCTAGTAATTCAGGCATGATGCCTCCACCATCAGGAGATTATTCTCAAGGCGATGTTTCCAATGAAGAGCTCGTTGAGGCAATTATTGATGAGAAGTGGAATGAGTTAATGAAAGACATCAATAAAGTTGTAGAATGGAAAAACTCTATGAATATTAAAATTACGGGTTTAGAGCAGAAATTTGACAGTCTTAAATCAGAGTTTGATAAGATTCACAATGCGATTCTTGGTAAAATTGATGATTATGATAAAAATTTGAGTAATGTTGGTGCTGAGGTTAAGGCTATGGAAAAAGTTTTTTCTAAAGTACTGCCTGTTTTTACTGAGAACGTTTCTGAATTAAGTAAAATTGCTAAAGAATTTAGATCAAATAAAACTTCTAAGAAATAGTTGTTTTAAATCATTTTTTATTTAATTTTTTAGTGAATTTGTTTTTTTTAGAAAATTTAGTGAACAACTTGGTAAATTTAATCTATATTTGTTTTGGTTATTAGAAACATTGCAAATGCGCCTATTAACATTATTAGAATTAATCCCAATACTTGAGGATTCACAAATGTGTTTAGCACATTAGTTCCAAAATTTTCTGTTGCGGTTCCTTCAGGAGTTCCTGTGCTTGGATTGTTATTTGCTATTGAAGGTAATTGAGCAGGATCTGTGTTTATTTCTGGCGTCGTTTGTGGCTGAGTGTCTGTGTTTTGTGTGTTGTCTTGATTTGCTGTTTGGCCTTGTCCTTCTTGTAGCGTTTCTTGCCCAAATCCAGTTCCTATCGCAAATACTACGACCACCACTACAATTATTATTGCATATGTTTTAAAATTTGTTGATGTTGTTCTACCAGCTATTGTTTTCATATCCCATCCAAAGATCATCAGTCCAAACATCACTATGAATCCTATGAATATCAATATGAAAAACCAAGGAGTCATAAAATATATCATTCGCAAGATGTTTTGGTTTACTACGCTTAGTATCGCAAATGCCATAGCTATTATTGCATATATTCCGTTTTGTCCTTCTCCGAAGGGTTTAAACCAGGAAAGCAGACCATACATTATTACAAATATTAATAGAAATGCAAATATTACGCTAAAGTATCCCAATACGCCTAGATCTATGACTCCTGCCATTTAATTCCTCACTTGAATGCGTTCCATTCTTTCAGGACGTCTTTCATTCCTGAGTCTTTTTTCTTTGAGTCGTCTTTTGTTATGTAACTTATTATTATTCCAAAGACTATTAGTACCACTATAAGGGACTGGAACTGTGCATCGTACAGGAAATAGAGCCAACGCGGCAAATATGTTCTGTTCAATACATCTGTGCTTGTTAGAAACAAAATTATTATCATTATTATTCCAAATAGCGTGAATCCTCCGCCTAGTCCTTCTTTTGTGAAGTCTGCAGGTTTTCCTGCTAATCCTAATATTAATAGCAACATTATTATTACTACGGCTAGTAGCGCAACTCTTGGTATGAATTGATTTATTATGTTAACTACGTCCCAGCTCCAAGGATATGAATTGGTCAGATGAGGTATTACTACTGCTAATGACATTACAAGGCTTAATATTACGTTAAAGTTCTTTTTTGGTGTTTTTCCATCATCTTCTGTGCCTAGTATTTTTGTTTTTTGCAGTGTTGCAAATATTATTGTAAATATTAGTGCGAAGGGTAGCAAAAGATCTTGCAGTAGATCCATTGTTGATATTCCGAGAAGTCCTCCTAAATTCCAGTACGCCATGATTTCACCTTTTATTATTATTTTATTTATGTATTTATATCTTTTGTTGTTTTTCGGGGTTTTTAACTGTCTGTTTTTGTCTCCTTTTTAACTGCTGGTTTATTGTCTTTGGTTGCATACATCACAATTCCTATAACCAATGCGATTAATATTAGTGATGCTGTTGCTTCACTTCCCCAAACATTTTCTAGGAAATTAAATATGCTTGTTAACCATCCTAGTGAATCTAAAAATATTAGTGCTATTGCTATAAATGATATTACTGCAAATAAAGATTTCCATTTATCTGATAATTCGAATCCTTTTTCTTCTTCTTTATACATAACGCCTACAGTCATCATGAACATAACTATCAGAACTAGCACCAAAACTATTTTTGAAGTTATTTCGCTTATTAATGCCACTAATTGGCTGCTTGCTACGACGAAGAAACCTATTACGAATGCCATCATCGCATTCAGGTTTTTTCGAGTCATTTTGAACATTTTTCCATCATCGCTTCTGTAGTCTTCAATGCCGAACACTTTAGTTTTTTCTAAGAATGCGAATACTAGCACAAATACTAGTAAGAATGGTAAGACTGTGTCAAACACGCCTAGCCTTTGCATGAATTCTATTGAGTTGCCTAGTGCAGATGTTGCCATTTATATTTATCCAATTTTTTTCTTTATAAAACTTTTGTTTTGGGAAGGTTTATTAATTTGAGATGTTTACTTTTTATTACGCGATGATGAGGTGAACACCCGATGACCCTTTTGGAATGATTATAACGAGTAACTGCTGAGCGTACCTTATTTTTTAGTATTTTAGTAGTTTTTCTGATTTTTTCGCTCTTTTTCCAAAAATAATTTAAATGATTATTTTTCCTTATGATGTATGCATATATTATCCCATATTTCATACCCGTATTTTGCAGCTAACATTTTTGCATGGTTATTCGGTTTTAATATCCCTTTAGAATATAATTTATTGTTGATTTTTTTCAGTGTTTTTCCTGATTTTGATTATGTTGCAGATTATGTTTATCAAAAGGTTGTAAAAGGTTCTTATAAGATTCCTGATAACCATCATAGCTTACCTAGTCATTATCCTATTGTTTACACACCTTTGATTCCTTTAGCAGTTTTTACTGGTGAACCTTTTTTTATTATTGCTACTAGTGCAATATTCGTTCATTTGCTTATGGATGTTCTTTTTTGTAATGAAGGAGTTATGTTGTTTTATCCTTTTAGTACAAAGTGGTTTAATTTTTTTGCTAAGAAAACTGCGGGTAAACCAGGCCTAGAATGGAACAAAGTTTATTCTAAATTAATAGTTGCTAAAGTTGATAGAGTTTTCTTTTTGTTTGTGCTTGTTCATTTTTCTTCTGTTTTATTATTTTGACTCATTTTTTGGTTAATTTTTTATATGTCTTTGTTTTGTTATTCAATTATGGGAAAAGATGTTTTAATTAGTATTTTGAATTTTTTAAAAGAAAGAGATGTTGATTTTGTTCATTTAACTCATGATCATGTTCATTCTAGTAAGGATGCTGCTCTTGTTAGAGGCAATAGTGTTGAGCAGGCAGCCAAGGCTATTGTTTTAAAGTGTAAAAATAAGTCAGGAGTTTATGAGTTCGTGCAATACGTTGTTTCCGGGCATAGAAAGATTGATTTTAAGTCTTTTAGGAAGGTTTTTGGTTTTAAAAGTGTTTCTTTGGCGTCCCCCGAAGAAGTTTTAGATTTGACGGGTTGTGTTATTGGCAGTGTTCCACCAATAGGTCCTTTTTTTGGGTTGAAAAGTTTTTTGGATGTTTCTATTTTAGATAATGAATATATATTTTTTAGTGCGGGCACACATAATGATTCTGTTAAAATTAAAAGTTCTGATTTTAAGAATTTGTTTGATTTTGAAATAGTAAGTCTTTCTGTTTTAATTTAGTTAGAGTTATTTTGTGTGTTTTGTTTTTTTGTTTGTTTTTATGTGTTTATAATATTCATATAGTACGTAGATTGCCGAGAGTGTTGCTAGTATTAGTGATACTTTGTTTATTATGTTTAGAAGCAATTCTGACATTTTATTGTACCTCTTCTTTACATTTTGTTTGCAGCTCTATGTTTCTTATGTAGTTACAATAATTTGGTTCTTGGTATTCTATTGCTCTTTCGTAATTTAATTGGTCTCTAGGACTGGGTTGTGGTTCTGTGTTTTGCGTTTCAATCTCTGTGTTCTGTGTTTCGGGTTCTGGCGTTTCACTTATGCATTTTTGTTTCAATTCTTCATTTAGAATGTAATTGCAATATGTTCTTAGTTGGTATTCTATTGCTCTTTCGTAATTTAAATCATCTTTTTTTTGTTGTGCTGTTCTTTCATCTACTATTGGTTCTTCGTAATCGCTTACTCTGTCATAACATTCGTTTTTGAGTTCTTCAACAGATATAAATTGACAGTAATAATTGTTATTGTATTCTATTGCTCTTTCAAAATTTAGTGCGTTTCTCTTATCGTCTTGTGTTCGTATTGTATTATTTAAGTCTCCATCTCTCAGTTCATCAGTTGTTGTTTCATTATTTGGGGGCATGCGTAATATTTGATTAGTCAATATGAATATTGTTAAAAATATTATTGTAAGTGCTATTCCCACGAGTATTTTTTTGTTTTGATATACCATCAGATAAAAATTCATCAATTAGGTATTTAAATTTAATTGTTTTCTTTTACTATCTACAAATAAAAAATTTTAATGGAAAAATATATAAACTGAAATTATTGGTGTTTAATTAATGAAAGTTATTAGCGGTAAACTCATGTTGTTGTTTTTTGTATTCTTACTTTTTATTCAAGTAGTTAATGCTCAAGAGTGCGAAGCTGGAATAAAAGATGTTGCTTGTGATGAAGGTTATCATGAATTTCTTTATACTGATAGTGTAGAAGCTGCATCAGGCGCACTCGATATTAATTTTGATATTGGTGTTTGGTTTAAACAAGTGATTGATGTTTATTCTGGAATTCTTATGAAGTACGATTCGGGCACTTCAAGTTCATCAAAATTAATTTTTGGAGGTTCTGGAACTGATTCGCCTACATGGGTTGTTTATAATAAATTAGGCACTTTAAAATTTGCAAACAAGTATGATACTAAAGCTCCTTTGACTTTAAGCCATACAGGGGATATTGTAATTGATTTATCTACTCCAAAAACAAAATGTGGAAACAATATTTGTGAGAGCGAATTTGGAGAAACATTAGCTTCTTGTTCGACGGATTGCGGAATTACTGTCTAATTACTAGCTAAATTCTTTCTTGAAATTTTCTAAAAATAGTTGATATTTGCCTTCTCCCACCCACATTTTGTTTTCTTACTTAGTAAGAAAATTCTTTTTATTTGCTGGTTTTTTCTTACCTAATAAGAAAAAATATATAAATTAGTTTAATTTTCTTATGTGGTATGAAAAAAGATATTTTAGAAAAAACAGCTAAAGAATATTACGAAATGGGTAAAGAAGCATTTGAAAAAGGAAGAAACAATTCTGCAGTTGTTTTATTCTTTAAAGCATTAGTTGCTTTATCAGACTTATTTGTTTTTCAAAAAACAGGAAGAACTCCCTCTTCTCATAATGATAGGTTTCAAATAACAAAAAATAAGTTTCATTCTGTTTATTTATTATTAGACAAAGACTTTCCATTTTATCAAGATAGTTATGTTCAAATTATGAGTAAAGATTTAGCGGAGGTAATAAAAAAAGATGTACAAACTATGGCTAAAAAAACTAAAACTAAACTATGATGCTGAAGTTCTTGATATTGTTCAGTTTGGCTCATCGGTATTCGAAAACTCAAATCCTAACGATATAGATATAGCTGTGATTTTCAACAATATTCCTTTAGATAACCAATTAAAAGAAGCTCAAAAGATAAAATTTCAGATAGAGAAAAAAATTGATTTGGCAGTACATGTAAAATCTTTTGATATGCATTCTTTTTTTGATAAAGGAAATTTTGCAAAAGAAGCAATTCTTGTATATGGTAAAAGTCTTATTTCACAAAATAATTTTGCTGAAAAGTTTAACCTAAGCCCTAAAATAAGAATAATTTATGAGCTGAAACATCTAGAAAAAAAAGAGAAGATAAGATTTAATTATTTGTTGAGTGGCCGAGGCAATAAGTATGGACTGTTAAAAAAATACGGAGGAGCCATAATCGCTCCTAGTGTTCTAGAATTACCTCCCGAATTTGAAAATATATTCATAAAAAAGCTAAAAGAGTATAAGGTAAAGTTTGTAATTTCCAAATTTTTAGAAGTTATCGAGTAAATTCTTTCTTGAAATTTTCTAAAAATAGTTGATATTTGCCTTCTTTTATTGCTTGCTTTGCTTTTTCAATTAGTTTTTGCAAGAAATATTGGTTGTGAATGCTTTTTAACCTATGAGCTGCAGGTTCTCCTATTTTCGTTAAATGTTGTATGTATGCTTTCGTATAATTTTGACAAGTATGGCATTTGCAATCTTTTTCTATTGGTTCAAAAGCTTCTGCGTATCTTCCCTTATCTAAGTATATCTTGCCGTTTTTTGTGAATATGCTGCTATGACGAGCATTCTGTGTTGGATATATTGAATCAAAACAATCCACTCCTTTTCCTATCATTTCTAAAATGTCTATTGGGCTACCAAGGCCCATTACATATCTTGGCTTGTCTTCTGGTAGAAATGGAATTGATGATTCTACTGCTTCGTACATATCTTTTGAAGGTTCTCCTATTGCTACGCCTCCTATTGCAAAGCCGTCAAAATCATATTGAGAGAGAAATTTTGCGCTTTCCTCTCTTAAACCAGAATAAAAATTGCCTTGCGCTATTCCAAATAATAATTGTCTTTTATCACTATTTGAAAGGCTACTTTCTAAACGTAATCTTTTATGTTCTTCCAAACTTTGCAATCCCCACTTATGAGTATTTTCCATTGCAATTCTTGCTTCTTTTTCAGTTATGCCATAAGGCGTCATATCATCAAGCATCATTGCTACATCTGAGTCTATTTCCCATTGATTCTTCATTGCAAGTTTTGGAGTTAGAATAATTTTTTTCTTATCATAAGGACTTCTAAAATGTATTCCTTTCTTGCTTTTTAGCTCAAAAAAAGAGGATGATGCTTGAAAACCACCACAATCCGTAAAAACCACTCCTGAAAAATTCATAAATTTATGTATTCCTCCTGTTTTTTGCATAACGGAGAGTCCGGGCCTTAAACTTAATAAAAGACTGTTGCAAATTACTGCTCGTGCCTTGCAATCAACGCCTAAATTTTTGTAGTCGTCTGTTGTTATGTATTTTCCTGTCGCTTTTGTAACTACTGGCATAAAAAAAGGAGTTTCTATTTCTCCGGACTTAGTTTTTAATACCCCTATTCTTGCATTTCCTGATTTGTGTGTTATTTTAAAATGAGACATGTAATTTAGAATCTGCATAAGTATTATATTGTTTTTGATTAGAATAGAGCAAAATAGAAAGATTTAAGTATTAAAACTTCGCGTTTGTCTTTAGGGTGGGATTAAGTTGAAAATTAATAGTGTTTTCTCGGTTTTGTTGTTGTCATTACTAGTTATTTTGTTTTCTGCATTTGTTTTTGCACAATCTGAAACTGATTGCGGGAACAACATCAGATGTAAGATGATTCTTGCTCAGACTACAAAAAACGTTAGTGCTTGCGAAGGTTTAACAGAAAATGAAAAGATTAATTGCGAAAACTTAATTAAGGAATCCTCCCAAGATGAAGAAAAAAAGAATTTGAGCGTTACTATTCCTCCTAATGAAAAAGAGGATTCTTCTTTTTTGAATTATATTCTGCCAATAATAGTTGTTTTACTTTTAGCTTTGAGCTATTATTTGTTTAAAATTTTTAGTAAAAGGTGATTAATTGTTTATTTTAATAAAATTTGACATTAAAAGGATGTGGAAAAATAAAAGTTTTCTAATACCATTTGGTTTTTTTACTTTGTTTTTTGTTGTTTTAATGTTGCTTGCCGGAGCAGTTCAATCTAAGTTAGTCACTGATCAGAAAAATGTTTATGATCTGATTGAGAATTCTGTTGGCGATGTACGAATAGTGATTTTTTATTTTGCATCAGTATTTTTTCTTCCTTTTATTTTGCTTTTTGCTGTAAATGGGAGTTTATCTGTAGATAATGAAGCAGGTTTTTTTAGATTTCTTTCTAATAAGATTGCTAGATGGAAAATTTTTTTAGCCAAATATTTTTCTGAACTTGTTTCTATTTTTGTAGCTTTATTTCTAGTCATATTAATTTTGTTAGGATTTTCATTTGATAGATTATCAGGGAATTTTTTACTAGGTCTTTTGAAATCAACAATTTTTATTTTATTTTATTCGTCTGCTATTGTTGCGTTTTATCTTATATTTGATGTCATAACTAAATCTAGAAAACTGAACCTCTTGTTAACTATTGTCGGATTTGTTTTTATGATGTGGCTTTCAAGTTTAGATTTTTTCTCTTCTTTTCTTATATTTGGATCTACACCTAACATATTAGAATTAAGTTTAGGAGCAGTTTTGATTAAATCTTTGATTATGCTTGTCACTGCGACAGTTTTTGTTTTTTTAGGCATTTGGATTTTTAATAGGAGGGAATTATGATAAAAATTTCTAATCTTTCAAAAAAGTATGGCAAAAATAGTGTCTTAAAAAATATTAATTATGAAATTAAACAGGGCACTAATTATTTAATTGTTGGAAATAATGGTTCTGGAAAATCAACGCTTCTAAAAATTTTATTAGGAATTATAAAAAAATATTCTGGTGTTGTGAACATAGATGAAAAACCTATTGGTTTTTTTCCTCAAGATGCTCTTGTTGCTAAAGATATATATGTAAAAGACTTTTTTAATCTGATGAACGAATTAACTGAAAAAGAACAAAAAAGTTTAGATAAAAATGCACTTTCAAAAAAGTTTGACTGCGAACATTTATTACATAAAAATTTTGGAAAATTATCTCATGGAGAAACTAAACGAGTATTGTTAGCTGCGACTTTTATGCATGATAAGTATATGCTCTTTGATGAACCTACAAATGGTCTTGATGCTAAATACAAAAAAGTTTTTATTGAGGAAATTAAAAAAAGGTATTCTGAACAAAATTTTATAATCGCAACGCATGATTTTGATTTAATAAATGAGTTAGATTTTTTTATTGTCACAATGAAGAATGGAGAATTTATTTGTGAATTAGTAAAAAAAGAAAAACAAATATTTATGAGATTTCTTTCCAACTTAGATTATGATCTAAGAAAACATATTTCAAAAGAAAAAAAAATTATTGATGGAAAAGAGTATTTTGCCATTAAACAAGATGTTTCTCTCGAAGAATTTATAAAAAAATTTATAAATGAAGATGGGGGCTAATTACTATTCATGAAATTGTTTAAATTACTTTTTGGGGCAGGGATCAGATTTGTTTTTTTAACACTCTTGATTTGTATAGTTTTCATGCCGCAAAAAGTAAGTGCTTTAGAAGAAACATTATACGTTAGAATGAACAATCAATTAATATCAGAAATGAAAGAAATAAATGGTGTACAGGAAAATTCTTTTTACCAATTAGATTTTCTTAAAAGTGCACGATCTAAATTTGACAAAGAAGGTTCAGTCGTTTATGTAAATGATTTTTCTCCATTTGGAATTGCACTTCTTAATACTATGTTTGATTTAGGATATAAAAGTGCTTTGCACTACAAAGAAACACTTAGTTATGGTTTTTATGATCCAACTATTGCAAGATATGTTCAACCAGTCTCTTCTCAAGTCTCATTTAGTAATTCTCAGATGCTCAATCCTTATGTATACATGCAAAACAATCCTTTTAGAAGCATTCCTGAAACTGATGTGAATCCGGATTTGGAAATTTCAGAGCTTCAATCTGGTACTGAAAGTGCAAGCGCTTCAGGATCGGGCACAATACCAAGCGCTTGGAGACAAAGTTATCGTCTAGCAAGAGCTCCTTCATTTGGTGAAGTTAAAGCAATATTTGATTTATCTAAGCTTATTGCTTCCAAAATTCTGAGTGAAAAAGATGATGATTTTAAAAAACCAAAATTACAAAAATTACTTGTGACAAAAGAATACGAAGATGTTGAAAGCCAAACCTATACTAAAGAAACCATTCAAACAGAAATCACTACAGAATCAAATGGGTATATTTATTACGACGAAGATATTGAAGGTGATTTGGTTGAAAGAAGAGTTAAAGAGCTTAATTTAGTCCGTACAGATAGAGTTATATCTGGCAACAGAAGACTTTATGTACGTATTGCTAAAGATGATAGTGCTACTTTTAGCAACATGTATAATGGTAACACTAACACAAGAAAAATAGGGGGTTATATGGGTGATGATGACACGTATCATGTAACCTCGTATGGTAAAGGTGATGGAGATGCAGTTTTTTATCCTGCCTATGAACCAAACAATCCAAATTCAGTTTCGATTCCTAGTGTGACCAAAACAATCACATCAACCATTTCAATTCCCGGACCAATAATAAAATATAGAAAACTTGTCGGTATAAGCATGAATATGGTGGAATAACAATGAAAAAAAATAAAAACTTGAGTTCGTTGAAATTAAAAACACTGGGTTATTTTTTATTTTATTTATCACTCTCATTATTGTTTGTTCCAAGTTTATGTTATGCATCTAATGAAGCTTCTGTTTCTGTTGTTCCTGCAACCGGTGATTTAACTGCATCAATTCCTATAATGAAAATTCCTTCTGTTAATTCTGAAAGTTATGAAGTTTATTTATCTTATATTTCTGGAGGCGGCGTAAAAGTGGGACAACCTTCTACATGGGTAGGTTTAGGTTGGTCTTTGGATTCTGGAAGTGTGACTAGAACTGTTAAAAATATTCCTGATGATTTGGATGCACGAGTTGGAGGAGCTTATTTAGATGACGAAGTATTTAGTACTCATTATGATGCTAACATAGAAACCTTCGATGACAGTAGATCTTTTTGGGAGGTTTATGCAACTGTGATCATATCCATAATTTTTGCGGCAATCATAAGTTTTGTAAGTTTCGGGAGTGGTAGCGGTGCTGGCTGGAGCATAGTTGTAGCAGCTATAGAATCAACTTTGGTTAGTGCAATGGCTAATGCTATTGTTATGTCAATGAATAATTTAAACCCTATAGATGCATTTAAAAGCACTTTAGGAGATGTTCTTATGAACTATCTTAGCATGACTTTAACATCAAGCATTAGAGAATTTGCAGGAACTGTTGCTGCTTTAGCTCATATTGCTGACTTTGTAGATGGTTATGTAAAACCCTTTCAAACAGTAAAAGCAGGTTATATGGCTATTGTTTCATTATCTGCCAACACTAAAACTGAATGGTCTTCCGGTGGGTTTAGTAAGAATTATAGAAAAACGCAGAAAAGAAGTGGATTTTTTTATGCGGATTATGATTCCGAAAGATTAATTCATGAACCTCCTATTATTTTAGATGGTCAAAGCCCTGATACTTACGCAGTATCAGGTCCTGTTAGTGGAGAATTAATACCTGTAAATTTCAATGCGGATATGTCTTCGGGATCAAATTTTAGGCCTGACACATTAGGTATTTCTGATCCGACTACTTCGAAAATTGAAAATAGGGTGAAGTTTTATTTGAAAAATCTCGGTGGTTTTGAAGAGTTAAAAGTTGAATTCTCCTCTGATTTATCAGATTCTTGTTCAGATTCTTTAAATGGGAATGAATTAGATGCCGGAATATGCAATACAAGAAGTTATCAAAGATATATAGACCAATGGATTTTTACAAATCCAGATGGTACTAGATTTGTCTATGGCAGTCCTGATGTTCCTGGTAGTATTTTAAGAGAACACAAAGGTCAAACTCAAAGTTATAAATATAGACGATATCAAGAAGGTGTTGAGGGTGAAGCTTGGAGAAAATCTTTTTCATATACTCATCACCCTGTAGAATGGAAAATAATTTCTATTTTAGGTCCTAATTATGAAGGTGATTCATTATATCCTTTAGATGCTTCTAATCCAAAAGGTCATTGGATTGCTTTCGAGTATGATTCGTTATATAATGGCGCTAATTGTGCGTTTATAGAAGGGGATTTCTACGGGAACGGTTCTATAGATTTTTATGGGGATCCATATTATTCAATGAGACTTGTTGATGTCAGTTACCTTAAGAAAATTCAAACTCCCGTATCTGTCGCTGAATTTTTTTATAGTAATAGAGCAGATGGTAGAGAGTCACTTCCAACGCCTCAAGACTTTTCAGAGCAAGTTATTGGTTTGAATCCGGTAGATGATAAAGTTGGAATTTTAGCCATGAATTATTTAAATTATAAAGCTGATATTTTTGAAACTTATGCTCAAATTTCAGATATTAGTGATTTAGAGTGTTATAAAACAAGTAGCTCGCCATCAGAAGATTTTCATTATAAGCAGAAATTAAATAGAATAGATTTAAAGAATAAAGACGCAGAGGATGTTCTTTCAAAAGTCTATTTTAACAGAAATGTAGATCCTTATTATCAATACTTGTTACAAAGAAATGTTGAAGAATCCGGAAATCCTTCTAAAGGGTATGGTAAGTACACTTTAAAAGAAGTGCAGCAGTGCAATTTGCTTAATAGAGAAGAATATTGTAAAGATCCATACATTTTTGATTATTATAATGATTGGAGTTAACATGAAATTGAATAGAATTTATAAAAAAAGAAAAGTTTCAGTTGTTTTGTTAGTTTTTATTCTTAGTTTTTCTATCATTCCTTTTCTTGTTAGTGCAG
>JAIPHP010000028.1 GCA_021735165.1 Candidatus Woesearchaeota archaeon | reverse complement strand
TACACGTCTGAGCTTTAGCGAAGACCGAGGATAATGAGCGTAGCGAATGGTTTGCTAAGCAAAATCCGAAGAGTAATTTTCCCTAATTATGAAAACTCGAAAGTTGAATAATTAGAAAAAGGAAAATTATTGTGTATAACAACATATATACGAAATGTGTTGAAGTTTGGGGATTGAGGGCTTGAAATGACTTTATTTGCTAGTTCGTTTGAAAAAAAATGTATTTATTGGCGAGTATTAAATTTATCAACATTAACATCAATTTAATTTCGGTGCCTCATAATAAGCACCGCACTGGTCAACCCTTCACAAGCCTTTTAAACAAGTATTTAGTTCTCTTATTATGGCGGAAGCCGATGTAATAGATGGCAGTATAGAGTTTATGCGCAAACCTTACAAAGAGGAGGATATTATAGATAGCTTTAGCCCTGTCATGCGGGACTGGTGGTCTTTATCTTTCAAAGAATTTAGTCCTCCTCAAAAATTTTCTATTCTTAATATTCATTCACGAATCAATACTCTTGTAAGTAGCCCCACAGGGTCTGGCAAGACTCTTTCAGCTTTCGCGGCAATTCTTAATGAACTAGTTGATTTAGATATAAAAGGTGTTTTAGAAGATAAGATTTACTGCGTATATATTTCTCCTTTGAAAGCATTAGGTAATGATATTGAAAAAAATCTAAACGGGCCTTTAGAAGAAATAAAAAAATTATATGAGGAAAGATATGCAAAAAATAAAAAAGATTGTCTGAATATAAGAATAGGTGTGAGAACCGGAGATACAAAAGTTTCTGATAAAGCAAAAATGTTGAAAAAACCGCCTCATATTCTCATAACAACTCCTGAAAGTCTTGGAATAGTACTTACGTCTCCTAAGTTAAGGGATAAGCTCAGAGACGTACAATGGACTATAATTGATGAAATTCATAGTCTTGCAGATAGTAAAAGAGGAGTTCATCTTTCTTTATCTTTAGAAAGACTTAATAGACTTACGAACTTTTGTCGTATAGGCCTTTCAGCTACAGTAGCACCTCTTGAAGAAGTTGCGAAATTTCTCGTTGGATATGAAGATCCAGAAAAACAAAAATTTAGGTCTTGTAAAATCGTTGATGTTACTTACATGAAAAAACTTGATTTGAAAGTTCTTAGTCCTGTTGAAAATTTAGTGACTTCCAGTTTTAATGAAACCCATAATTCGATGTATAAAATAATGGATGATTTCATTCAGAATCATAAAACTACTTTGATTTTTACAAATACTAGAAGCGCTACTGAAAGAGTGGTTCATCATCTTAAAGATAAATTTCCTAAAAATTATTCAAAAATCGTAGATACATTAGAAGAAGAGGATACTAAAGAGACTAAAAAAGAAATTCTTAAAAAAAATTCTGTTGATAATTCGCAAGATCTAAATAAAGATTCTGATAGTTCTGGTAAGTGGGAAATTGGAGCTCACCACGGTTCTTTAAGTCAACAACACAGATTAAAGATGGAGAACAGATTGAAAGCTGGAGAACTTAAAGCTATTGTTTCTTCGACCTCATTAGAACTTGGTATAGATATAGGATTTATTGATCTTGTTTTATTGCTAGGCAGTCCAAAGAGTGTTGCTAGGGCTCTTCAGAGAATTGGTAGGTCTGGACATAAATTGCATGAATTGAGTGTTGGTAGAATACTTGTTTTGGATAGAGATGATTTGATTGAATGCAGTGTTTTGTTGAAAGCTGCTACTGAAAAAAAAATTGATAAAATTAAGGTTTCAAAAAATGTTTTTGATGTTTTAGCTCAACAAATTTTTGGTTTATCAATAGAGGAAAAAATTAATGTTGATGAAGTTTATAATGTTATGAGGAAAAGTTATTGTTATGGTGATTTAAAAAGAAAAGACTTTGATGAAACTATCAAGTACCTCTCAGGAGAATATGTTTCTTTGGAAGAGCGAAATGTTTATGCCAAGATTTGGTTTGATCCAGAAACAAGAGAAATTGGTAAAAGAGGAAAGATGGCGCGTGTTATTTACATGACTAATATCGGAACAATTCCTGATGAGACCAATGTTAAAGTTAAAATCGGAAAACAATACATCGGAAGTATCGCAGAGCCTTTTTTGGAAAGATTAAGAAAAGGAGATGTCTTTGTTTTAGGAGGTCAAACTTATTTGTTTAAGTACGCGCAGGGTTTAACAGCTTTTGTAGAATCCTCTGTGAACAGGCCTCCCACAGTACCTTCGTGGTATTCAGAAATGTTGCCTTTAAGTTTTGATTTAGCTATGGAAATTCAAAAATTCAGGAGATATATGGAAGAGCATTTTAATGGTGGTTCTAACAAAACAGAAATTATTAAGTTTATTAACGATTATTTATATGTAGATAAATTTGGAGCTAATAGTATTTATGAATATTTTAAAGAACAATATTATTTTTCTGAAATACCCAATGATAAGAAATTAGTTATAGAACATTACAATGATGGTTCTGATAAGTATATTATTTTTCACACTCTTTATGGTAGAAGAACTAATGATGTTCTAAGTAGAGCTATGGCATTTATAGTAAGCAAATTACAAGGCAAGGATGTAGAACTTAATATTTCTGATAATGGTTTTTATTTGAGAGTCCCTCCTGCGCGTAGCGTTCAAGTTTCCAGAGCCTTAAACTTGTTAAAGGTTGAACATTTAGATGAAATAATGAAACAAGCTCTTGATAAAACAGAAGTTTTAGGAAGAAGATTTAGACATTGTGCTGCGAGGTCTTTAATGATTCTTAGAAATTATAAAGGAAGAAGTAAAAGTGTTGGTAAACAACAGTTAAGTTCCAGATTGTTGTTAAGTTCTGTGAAAAGAATTGATAACGATTTCATAATATTAAGAGAAGCAAGAAGGGAAGTTCTTGAAGATTTAATGGATATTAACCATGCAAAAAAAGTCATTGAAGAATTGCAATCTGGAAAAATTGTAATAAAAGAAGTACATACAGAAATTCCGAGCCCTTTCGCTTTTAATCTTATTAGTATGGGATATGGAGATATTATGAAAATGGAGGATAAACAGCAGTTCCTTCAAAGAATGCACAACATGGTTCTTGCAAAGATAAGTTTGAAAAAGAAATAAATTAGAAAAACTTTATATATATTATTAAATATTTCTTAGTATGAAAAGGATTTTTTTAATTTTTTTGATTATTGTTGCTTTGTTTGTTTTTATTTCTTGCTCTCAAAGTGATTCAAATGAAAACTTCGAAGATGACGTAACTGCTAAGAATCTAACGAGTGATATTAAAGACGAAATGCTAGATCCTATTTGTGGAGAAAATGGTTATTGTTGTTCAAATTCTGATTGTGCTTCTGGTGAGTTTTGTGATGACACTAAATGTGTTGAATTAACTTGTGGTTCTTGTCAATTTGTTAAAAATGGAGAATGTGTTAATTATGAATGTTGTTTTGATGCTGATTGTGATGATAAAAAATCAAATACCAATGATGAGTGTATCAAAAATAAATGCGTTTATGAATTAGTTGATTTGTGTGTTGATGACGACGGTGTATGCGCTGAAGGTTGTTATCCAAGTACGAGCCATATTAAAGAGGAATTATCTGATAGTGATTGTGTAAAAGAATGCGACTTTTTTCGTGATTGTGATGATGAAGATCCATCAACTAAAAATAAATGTACTGCGGGCAAATGTGAATTTCCTAAAATCGTAAATTGTTATAATGACGATAATTATTGTCCTAACGGTTGCAATGTAAGTTCTGATAGCGATTGTTTTGAATTGGATCCTAAGGATATTTGTTTTGAGTATTGTTCTTTTGAAAATTTTAATCAGAATATGTATGAAGAAGTTACTAGGGATGAAGCAACACAGATTTTTTATGATGGCGGACCTAGCGTTTATGCTTATGATGAAGAATATTTGTATGTTGTTGATCAATTCGATGATTTTTATACTTCTGGAACGTTTACTAGAATGGTTACTTTTGTAAATGAAGAATTTTCGACAGTTATGTGCTATGAATTCAAAGCTCAAAGAGGCATTGCTTGCCCTAAAGCTGTTTATGAAATCAAGCAATCTTAATATTCATAGTATTATTTATAGTTAAATCATTTTGAAAACGTAAAAAAAATTGATGAAACAATCCATCCCCATCTTAAAATGTGAATCTTTCTGGTTTTAGTATGTAAAGACCGTAATTTAAGAATTGTGCTGTTTTAAGAACTAATTTTCTTGGTTTTCTTCAGATTTTTTATCTTTGAATTGAGGCGTTGTTGCTTCCGTATATTTACATTTGGGAAATCCAGAACATGCTACGAAGTCTCCATATATTGCAGTTCTTACAACAAGTGGTTTTCCGCATTCAGGACATGGTTTTTTGCTTTTTCCTTCTTTTATTTGTTTCATTTCTTCCTTTTTTTCTTCTGGTATGTCTTTCATGTTATCTTCAGGATTAAGAGAAAGTTCTATAGGTGATTTTCCTTGTCTTATTACGCGTATTATAGGGTACCCTGTTTCAGATATTTTATCTGTTGGTTGTGTTGCTCCATTTTTTGGTAAATTAAAAGTGGTTTTACAGTCAGGGTATTTATTGCATGCTGCAAACATACCGAATTTGCCACGCTTTATCATTATTGTTCCTTGTTTGCATTCTGGGCAAGGACCTAATGTGTTTGCAGAATCTTGCGCTTCTTGGTTTGCAGTTACAAGTTCTTCTCCTACTTTCCCTTCTTGTTTTTTGAAATGACTTAATATTTTGTCTAAATGTTTTTTTGCTTTTTCTAAAATTTTATTTTGTGTGCTTTTGTTTTCTCTTATCAGTTCCATTTCTTCTTCTATGTTTCTTGTAAATTCTTCATCTAATAATTCAGGAACATATTTTTCTAATATTTCTTCAACTTCTATGCCTATTTCTGTTGCTTCAATACTTTTGTCTTTCACATATCCTCTTTTAAATAAATTTTCTACTATGTCTGCTCTTGTTGCTTTTGTTCCAAGTCCTCTTTTTTCTAATTCAGTTATTATGCTTGAGGGAGTGTATCTTTTTGGTGGTTGTGTTTCTTTTTGGTCCAATATGATTTTTTTAGTTTTTGCTTCTTCTCCAATTTTAAATTGTGGAATCTCTTCTTCTTTTAGCCTTACATATGGCGCATAGTAATCATGCCATCCTTTATGAGTTGTTATTGTGCCTTTTCCTATGAACTCTTCTTCCTTTATATCAAATATTATCGTTGCAGTTTCTCTTTCTGCAGGTTCTGCGAATGTTGATATGAACCTTTTTACTATTAGGTCGTAAACTTTGCTTTCTTGTCCTTTCAGCTCTTTAGGCATTGTTCCTGTAGGGTATATTGCTGGGTGAGCAGGATCTGTTTTTTTTCCGTTGTTTGGTTTTAAATTATTTTTTTGTGCAAGTAATTTTTCTACAGCTAGTTTATATATTGGATTTTTTGCGATTGTTGACAATAATTTATTGTATCCGAGTTCTGAAGGTAGTTGTTGAGATGATGTTCTTGGATACGAAGTAACTCCTGCTAGATAAAGGTTTTGTGCGATTTGTAAAGTTTGTTTTGGTTGTATTTTGAACAAGCGATACGCTTCTGTTTGTAAATCTCCAAGATTAAATGGTGTTGGGGGTGCTTGATTAAATTTTCTTTTTTGTATGTCTTTTATTTTTGTTGTTTTTTCGTTTTTTACTTTTTCATATATTTTAGTTGCTTCCTCTTCTTTCCAGAATTTTTCTGTTTTGTGTAAGGCTTCTATTTTTTTCTTGTCTTTTTCTGTTAATAATGTTATTTGCCAATAGGGTTCTGGTTTGAAAGCTTTGATTTCTTTTTCTTTATCTACTATTATTTTTAGTGCGGGCCCTTGAACTCGTCCTGAACTCATTATTTTAAATCTTCCAGCTTCTTTCATTGCCAGTGTTAAAGCTCGAGATATGTTTATACCATAAAGCCAGTCTAAAAAATGCCTAGTTTCACCTGCTAGTGCTTGTCCCCAGTCTATATTTTTAAATTTATTTTCGTATGCTTTTACAAGATCTGGTTTTGTTAGCGTGGAGAATTTCATTCTGCTAGCATCTTTTTGGTTACACGTGTATCTTATTACGTTAAGCCCTATGACTTCTCCTTCTATATCATAATCACATGCTACCGTAAATGAGTTTGCGGATTTTGCTTCTTTTTTTATGATATTTAAGTATTTTCTTGAATGAGCTGCGCCTTTATCAACATCCGCTGCAGGTTTCCACTCTATATCATAGGAAGGATATGTGAATGATTTTTGTTTTTCTGTTAGAGAATATAAGTGACCGACTGCAGATACGACTACTATGTCTTTTTTTTTGTGCGATAATTTAAACACAGACACACCATTTGTTTTTTCAACTACTGGTTTTCCGTCAGCTAGAGCTTCAGCTATTTTTTTTGCTGCTGATGGTTTTTCAGTTATTATTAAATCGTGCATGTTTCTTAAGTTTTTGATTTGTCTTTAAAAAAGTTTGTATGCAAAATGTTTTTAAATATCAATTGTTTTTTTTAATTTATGGAGATTAAAAAGAAATCTTTAATTGTTTTTTTTGATGATAAAAAAAGAATTTTGTTGCAGGATAGAAGAAACCATAGTAAATTTGGTGAAAATTGGGGTTTTTTTGGTGGTTCTTTAGAAAGAGAAGAAAATTTCAAAGATGCGTTAGTAAGGGAAGTTAAGGAAGAATTAGATTTTGATTTAGATCTGAGTGAAGTTAATTTTGTTGATTATATGGATTTTGAGATTGAGGGAATCAGAGCTATTAATGCTATGTTTGTTTGTCCTTTAGGTGATAAGTTGAAAAACTTTGTTGTTTTAGAGGGTTCGGGGGCAGAATTATTTTCTATTGAGGATGCTAAGAAGTTAAATACTGTAGGCGCTAATAAATTTATTCATAAACATGTCGATATTATTTTAGATAAAATCAAAAATTTTATTGAATCTAAAATTTGAGGCCTTTATCTTCTTTAAATGTGTTTTTGTATTTAAAGAGTGTTTAGTATTTATTTGAACAAGTTCTTTATAAAATTGGAAGTATAAGTCTTGTTTTTTTTAGTATAATAGTTATATTTTAGTGTGTTTGATATCTGTAAAAAAGTTTGAATGATGGTGTTTTTAAAGAAATTTTAATCTTTTTTAAAAAGTTCAAGCACATATTCAGAAGATATTCCGTTATATTTTACTTCGTCTATGTCTCCATTGAAAGGTATTGAGATTTGTATTTTCGTTTTATTAAGTGCAGATTTTGAATTTTTTCCTTTTAAGTTTATTTTATAGTTTATTTCAAATTCATAAGTTATGTCCTTAGCAGTCGGCGTTACTTTGTAGCTCCCATCTACGACTTTAACCTCTGTATTTAGTATTGCAGATGTCTTGTTTAATATATTTCCTAAATGTTCGGCATCTTTAGGCATATCTTCATATTCATCTAAATCGCTTCTTTCTGAAGAATTGTATATGTAATTTAATGCGTTGTCAAGTTCATATAAAGTTAGAGGAATTTTCGTCATTTTACAACTGAGAAATGATAAAAATATATAAATATTTGCTTTTTTAACTTAGCCAAGCGCTATGTCCAAAATGAATTATTAAATCTACACCTATTCTTTGAGTATCTATTGGCAAATCACAAGCTCCAAAATTCGAGCCTCCCCAGATTAGTACTTCTGCATCTGTTTCTCTCTTTATTAATTCTTGTAGTTCTTTTGCTTTAGGTTTTAGGCCGTCCGGTAAGTGAAGAAGAATTAGTTTTGCTTGTTCTTCTTTTATTCTTTTTATTATGTTTTCTTTTTCCAAATCATAATTTAATTCTAGCATTTTTATCATTGAAAATAATCTTTTAAGTAATAAAAATTTGCTGAAACAATCTTTCCTCCCTTAAAAGGCGGAGCTTTAACGATTGTTTCTTAATCGCAAATTTTTGAACATACGAAGTAAGACGCCTTACGAACCCCTCTTAAAAGATAAATATCTCTGGTTTTCGTACGAAAAAAATAAAATTGTTAAGGCTCAATTTTTAGGGTTGTCTTCGTCTCCTTCTTCTTCCTTATTTTCTTCTTGACCCTCAAGTTCATTTTCTTTTGTTTCCATCGCGTCTTCATCGTTTTCTTCGAGAGTTTCGTCTTCTTGTTCCTCATCCGCATCTTGTGTTTCTTCTTCCAACTCATCTCCAGTCTTTGTATCTTCTTTAGTATTTTCGTCCTTTTCTGGCTCTTGTTTTTTCTTTATTTTTTTCGGTGCAGCCCTGACTTGGATTTCTTTTAAAGTGTCAGGATTTAGCGTTGGCTTTACAGTATCTGGCTCTAAATGTGTTCTTCTTATTTCGAAGGTTTTTACCGGATATATTTTGCTTAGTGTTTCTTTTATTTCCTTTTGAAATCTAAAGCCTAGTGTATCGCTAAAGAATTCTTCATAGGTTTTTCCTTTAATGTAATGCCCTATTAGCTTTCTTGCTTCTAATCTTATTTTGCTATTTACAGAATTTCCTGTTCTATTCATTGTTGTAATTAAGGGTTTTATTCGCACAATTTTTTTGTCTTTTGTCATTGTTGAAAAAGAATCATCTATTTTGTCTCTTCCTCTTCTAACTAATCGTTTTATGTATGAATTGGTTAGTTCTACACCCGTTATTGTTGTTGTTGCTTTATTTTCTGCAAAGGCTGTCACTTTAAATTTTACATCTATATTTTGTTTCTTTATATTTCCTGTTAGTGTAGACAAATTTAGTTTTAGTGTTTTCCCTTCTATCTTTTCTTTATCATACGAATATGTTTCTCCTAAGTATTCATTATTCATTATTTTCGGAGCATATATTGGGTACCATAGTTTTTTTCCTTTTTTTACTGTTTGTATTGATTTAGCCATTATGATCACCTATTATTTCTCTTTCTCTTTTCTTTTTTCATTCTTTTTCTTTGCCATTTCCATCTCATTTGTCCTTTCTTTTTCCATCTTCTTGAACTTCTTTTCAATTTATCACCTTTGAATTTGATATTGGTTCAGAATTTTGTTTTGTTTATAAATATTACTTAAAATATTCATAGTGCGAAACTTCGCATTCTATTTTTTAATAAAAAGAAATATGTCTTCAAACTTATATTTATAGACGAGAAATTTCCAAAAACTCCTAAAATCTGATTTGAGATTATAATAAGCCGACGATGAGTATGGAATTTTTTGCTTTAGTAAAGGAATATCTCCTTCTACTTTCACCCTTTTAGATTTTTTTAATACCCCTAATTTGAGATTTGAAAAAAAAAGTTCGAGATCTTTTTCATTTATTTCTAAAAAACTTTTATTAATTTCTTTGCTTATTTTTTGAAGATTAAATCTTATTCTTCTAGCCCGCGATTCAGATATTTTCGACAAATTTAGCTTTTCATTCGGATTTAACCTATATGAAATATATTCGTTGATTAAAAAGCCATTATCCATACTCATCTAAAAACACGCACAATATATTAATATTATCAATACCATTGTCAAATAATAACAAATATAAACCAACATAGTTTTCTTGATTTATGAACGAAGATTTCATATTAAGAGACTTTGAAGCAATTTTTGATATGCCTAATTCCCGTATCAACGCAACAAAACAAAAACTTTACGATATAGAACTAAACAAAGACATAATATCCACCTTAGCAGACATAACCTCTTATTATCTAACATTCATAAATCCAGTAATTTCAAGAGTTCATATAAAAAACACATTAATTCACTACATGCAAAATAAAGGTTGGACTTCATTTGACAAAGAAAGAGCTGAAAGTATTTACTTAAATGGATCAACAAGAAATGAAAACTTTAAAGAACATTTATTAAATAGAGGAATCAACATGAACACAAAAAGTGAACTGATGAATTTCATAACTGATGACGAACTTCCTAATTTTAAAAAATTAAAAAGCAATTCTGTTTTATACTATTATGATTTAGACTTCGAAAAATTTTATGAAAACAGAGTTAGAGGACTTAGCGCAATTCTCGAACCTTAAGCCATATTTTAAAAAAAACAATTCTTTTCAATAAAATTTAAATTTCCAATTCGCAAAGAACACATAGAGGTGTTAATGATGAGACCATCAATTGCTCGTCTTGAACACATGAGTCAACAGGAACTTTCTATGATTGCAGACACATATTATGATTTATGTGAAAAGCTAACAGAACATAAACTTGAAATTCCGGATAGAGTTTGGGATGATTTAAAGCTAGACATAGAAGCATATTACGATTAATAACAGTTTAACAAGTTATTTTATTAATGCTTACTTAAATCACTTTTAGGTATCTTTATGAAATTCCAAAGCTTTAGTGTTTTATGCGGGTGGGGGGATTTGAACCCTCGGCATCCGGCTTATGAGACCGGCACTCTAACCAGGCTGAGTTACACCCGCGCATTCATTAAAAAAAAAGAAAAATAGCTCATTTAAAAATTTAATTCATATTTTCTAATAACGCAAGCAAATCTTTAAGACTTACTATTTTATTTTCATATTCTCTCTTATCTCTTCGGTCTATAAGTACTCCTCTTATTCCAGCATTTTCAGCGCTTTGCATATCACTAACTATGCAATCCCCAACCATGACTACATCTTCAGGTTTCAAATCATTTTCTTCTAATATTTTAAAATAACTTTTAGGATTCATTTTTAAAAGACCGGTTTCAAAGCTTTTGTATGTTTTATCAAATAACTCATCGAGCTTAAATTTAGAGTTTACTTGTTCATAACTAAATTTATCTATATTTGCAAGCAAAAAAAGCTTATATCCTTTTTCTTTTAATTCTTTAAATGCATCTTCTGTGTCTTCTTGCATTTTAGATAAAATCGCATTTTTATTCCAAGTCCCTACAAGTTTTTCATACACAAACTCAGGTATTCTTAAATTAAAATCTTTAACTACTTGCTCAAAAGCTTGCTGTAAAGATTCATATTCCTTAGTCATAAATGTATCTTCAAAAGTAGTTATAAATTCTGAGAATTGTATTTGAGTTCGTAAAAAATATTTTACTTGTTTTGTTGGGCTTGGATACACCCCATTTTCTATTATTGTACCCCATAAATCAAAAATTATTGCTTTTGTCATTGTTCTTTACCTCTTAATGCTTAAATATGATTCGTGATAAATACCCGTATTAAGGTGCCTTTTATATACTTTTTTAATGAATTTGATTATTCTTTGGGCGTGTTTTTAATTTTTTGGGCGTGTCCCAAGTCTTTCTTTTTCGTATTGCGGAGTATTGTTAGCTGCTTTGCAGTCTAATTTTTTTACCGAGAAACACAGATCTTTAACGTGTTCCACGTTGTGTTTCTCTCAATTTAGCTCCAAGGCAATACAGATATTTGGGACACACCCTAATTTTTTATAAATTTTTTAAACAATCAGAAGATTTTATTAGTTTAAATTACAAATTAAAGAAAATTAAAGAAAATTAATTCTGAGAACTAAATATGATGAAAATAAAGACTCAAAGTTTGTTTAGAAACGTAAAAGCGTACTGAGCACAAAAAGACACAAAAAAAGTTTTAACTAGGCATATTTGGTCTAAAATGCACAGAAAAATATTTTCTACTATTTCTACTATATCAGATCTCTTTGATTTCCAAAAATTCCTTTCCGCTAGCATGCAATAAAAAAATTAGTTTTGTAATCATTAGACAACACAAAGGTTATCTAAAACAAAATTTTATAAATAAAGCGTTAACCTAAAACAATAAAAATGTCAGAAATAACCTTAGAAGAACATTTAGAAGAAATATGCCCTAAGTGTAAAAAAACACACAATGCAAATTGGCAAATAGAATTTGATACATTCTTAACTTATACGATGCAAAAGTGCGAGCATTGCAATTACAAAATCTTTAAAAAAACTGAAATAATGACGCACATTATTTAGAAGATTTTATGAGCGCTGCAACAATAAAAAATGCAACACCGACTAACTCTAAAATTATGACTAATGGCCAAACACTATTAAAAGAACTATTGAAGTAAAAAATCAGACCAGCAATTATTAAAAAAACACCGAGAATGAATAATAATATTTTTTCACCCCACAAATCAATATCTTTTTCCAAATTATGAAATGTGACATCTAAATTATTTAGAGCATTAGCTTGGCTACTTTGACTTTCAACATATTTGCGAACAAAAGAAGGCAATTTAACAATAGACGAAACATAAGATTTAGATTTAGATACTCCTTCTTTTAAAATATTTTTAGGAAAGAACTTACTAGCAATATATTCATCTACAAAACTTTGGGAAGCACCGACAATATTGAATTTTGGATTAACACGAACACAAACACCTTGCAAAGTAGCAAGAGCTTTACCAAGTAAAACGTAATCTTTAGGAACTTTCACACCATAATACCTAGCAATATCTAAACTTTTCATAAAAAGCCTTGGCAAATCTATTTTATCAAAAGAAACATTATAATAAGGTCCTAACAAATCTTTAATTTGCCTTTTTAATCCAGGACTTTCTCTATCGACTAAGTGCAAATCATAAAGAGAGTCTGCAATACCGTCTAAATCTTTGCTCATCAAAGCCAAAAATAATGATAACAATCCTTTCCTTAAAGAAGCATCAACTTCGCCAACAATACCAAAATCCAAAAGATTTACATGAACATAATCTTTATGCTTTTTGATAAAAATATTACCTGGATGAGGGTCTGCATGAAAAAAACCAATCAAAAAAACTTGATGTAAAAAAGATTCTAGAAGAATAGATGAAACTTTTTCTCGCAACTTAAAAGAAGGATTAGAATTTAAGAAAACCTCTAAAGGGACGCCATCTAAAAAATCCATTACAAGAACATCACTACTACTAAACTCTCTATAAGGACGAGGAACAAAAACACAAGCATTATCATTCAAAGAACTAAACTTTTCTAAATTAGTAAGTTCATTTAAAAAATTCAATTCTAATCTAGTGTAAGAATCTAATTCTTCGACAATTTCCACAGGATCAACAATCCCTAATTTAAAATATGAACGAAATTTGACTGCAAAAAATTTTAAAATGTCTAAATCACTACCTACAATATCATCAATACCTGGCCTTTTAACTTTTACAGCGACGTATTTACCATTATGCAACTTGGCTTTGAACACTTCTCCAATAGACGCACTTGCGATAGGCTTGGAAGAAAATTCAGAAAAAACTTTTTTGAAAGACAAATCTAAATGATTTTCGATTATTTTAACAGCTTCAACTTTAGGAAACGGTTTGACAGAATCCTGTAACTTGGAAAACTCATCACAATAACGCCTAGGAATAAGATCAGGCCTCAAACTAAGAAACTGACCTAATTTGACAAAAGTCCCTCCTAAATCTTCAAAAACACTTCTTAGAATTTCAGGTTCAGTGCTGGGAAACGGAAACCCGTTCTTAGATTTTTTTAATAATCCTATTTTATGCAACCACAACCCGAACTCGTAATTAATAAGAGTTTCAACAACCTTGTTAAAACGCTTAATATCTCTTAATTTATGCACAATAAAATCTCACCCAACAACAAAAATAAAAAAAGAACTATATAAATTTAATTAAAAACGAGGGTGTGTCCCAAGTCTTTCTTTTTCGTATTGCGGAGTATTGTTAGCTGCTTCGCAGTCTAAGTTTTTTACCGAGAAACACAGATCTTTAACGTGTTCCACGTTGTGTTTCTCTCAATTTAGCTCCAAGGCAATACAGATATTTGGGACACACCCTAAAAACGAAAAATTCTAAATTTATATTTATGATAATTAAATAAAAAAATGCCCGCTGCAATAAAAATGATTCCGAGAATGAACTTGACAAATTGAATCAAAAAATCAAAAGTTAAAACTAAACCCAAAATAATAACTAAAACACCCATAATTTTAAACAACAATTCTTTAGGATCACCATTAACATTAACAACATCAATTTTCATTCTAATCATCCACCCTAGTATAAACTAAAGGTTGCTTGCCAACAATAACTGAATGTTCTGCCTGACTTACCAAACCATTGCCCTTATCAAGCAAAGGAGGGTGCTCTTGTAACATTTCTTTAACTTTCATCTCTCTTAAGGCAAAAGCGGTTTTTCCTGGACCGAATTTCCTTATAAGCCAACGGGAGGTAAATGGAAATCCTTGAAAAGTTTTAATCTCCTTTAAAACATCTCTAGTTAAAGGACTTCTAACTGGCTTCTCATCTGAAAGAGTGAACAAAGTACAATTACTACTCTCATAAACAACACCCGCGCCAGTACTAGCAAAAGGTTCAACTGCAACAACATCTCCAACACTCAAATAAGAATTATCTCCCGTATCAAAGTTAGGAACAGTAGGATAACTATGAATTTCATATCTATCCAACCCATGGCCTGAAAGATTTCTAATAGGCGCAAACCCCCGACTTGTAATTACATCATGAATTTCTTTGCCTATCTCTCTTAACTCAACGCCAGGTTTCATAATTTTTAGAGCAGAATTTAAAGCATCTCTTGAAGCCTTAATTAGATCATCATGAATGCCACTAGGACAAACAGTTTTAGCATTATCAGCAATAAAACCATTAATACTCACGCCACAATCTAATTTAATAATATCATCATCTTTAATAACAATATCGGATTCATCAGTAGGACAAAAATGAGCAGCAACATTATTAATACTTATTTGTGCAGGAAAAGCAATATCTCCACCATTATCTTTAATATATTTTTCAACTTCATCAAGAATTTTAACAACGCTTTCCCCAGACTTAATCAATTTAGCACCATAATTAAGTGCTAGACCAGCAATTCTTCCAGATTTCTTTAAAAAATCTAATTCTTCTTTATCCATAAAAAAACAAAACAACAAAGACACTTATAAATTTTTCTTAGAAACAACCATACAAAAACAATCTAATTTCCATTATCGCAAAAACTCTTTTGTATATACTATGAAAAATTATGCTATGAAAAATCATCAAAAAAAATAATCATTACTAAAATTTTTACATTTTTTAATCTTATTTAAAGAAAACAACAAAACAAACATTTAACTCAAAAAAAGTTGTATAAAAACAGATTACAAATATAGACCAATAATGCCTAAAAGAGCATCATCTTTATCACCTGTGTTATCCCAAAACTATTTCCCTACGGTGAGTTAAATCAATGTATGAAACTCACAAGAGGGAAACTCATGGAAACAATTAGGCGAAAAAACGAGGGTGAAACTACTTATCAAGTTCGTAAAATTGCTGGCGTGAG
>JAIPHP010000027.1 GCA_021735165.1 Candidatus Woesearchaeota archaeon | reverse complement strand
AAACTTTTAGTTTTTAGTGCACAGAAATCTTTGATTTCTTGTTGAATCGCGTCTAGGCGACTGAAGCGTAATACTCCATCCTTCAGGGTGGAGATACAAAAAAATTATCTTTGATAATTTTGTGCACTAGAAACAATCAGTTGTTTCTACGTGGCTTCGGAGCAGCGATTTTTATTATCTTTCGTAGTATCCTAATAATGCTCCTTCGTCTATGATGTGGTTTTGCATGGCGTCTATGACTTCTTGCTTTCTTGATCCTGGTGCTAAGTTAAGTGTTGTGTCTAGAGCGTAAATATTGAAGTAGTATCTGTGTTTAGTTTTTGTTGGAGGACATGGCCCTCTATATCTGTTTATTCCCCAGCTGTTCAGTCCTTGTGTTCCTGGTGCTGTGTTCTCTCCTATTATTTTGTTTGGTTCTATGTTATAAACTAGCCAGTGTGTCCAGTTTCCTCCTTGCGCGTCTGGATCTTCAACTATTAAAACTAAGGATTTTGTGTTTGTTGGTATTTGCTCTATTTTTAATGCAGGATTTATATCTTCTCCATCGCAAGTGTATTTGTCTGGTATGTTTTCTTTGTTATTGAATGCTGTCGCTCTTATTTGTATTATGCCCGGGGCTACAATGAATGTGTCTTGTGTTGTTTCTTCGTCTTTAGTTTGTGTGTCTTGTGTTTGTTTTATTTGAGAACTGTTGTTTGCTTGTTTATTCTGATTTTTTTCTGTCGTATTACATGAATTTATGTAGAACAAAATTATAATTATTATCAATATCAGTATTAGCAGTTCAACCCATAATTTTCGTTTATTTTTTTTAAGTGGTTGTTTCTCTTCATTCATAGGTTTACTTTAGAAGTTCTAATATTAATATTTTATTGATACTTCTTTGTGTTTTTTCTATTTTCTATGTGTTCTTTTATTATGTTTTGTATCATTTGAATTTTTTTGTTTGTTGTTCTCTGAGATCTTGAGGATATGTGGGGTGTTAAAATTGTGTTTGTAAGTGTTTCAAAACATTGATTTTCTTGGTATACATCAAGTATTGCGCCTGCTATTTTGTTTTGTTTTAGAGCGTTGTAAAATGGTTCTGGTTGTATTATGTCTGCTCTTGCTGTATTTATTACATATGCTGTTTTTTTAATTAGATGTATGTTTGTTTCGTTCAAAAGGTATTTTGTTTGTTTGGTTAGTTCAATATTTATAGAAATGAAATCTGATGTGCTTAGAAGTTCGTTTAAATTTGTCGGTTTTATGTCATGATTTTTGTAAAATTCTTTGTATTGGGTTCTATTGTACGCATTTATTTGCATATCATTACCTTTAGCCTTTTTTGCTATTTCTTTACCTATATCTCCCATTCCTATTATTCCAAGAGTTTTTCCTTCGATGTCGTCAAATATGAATGAGTTTAGATTTGTTGATGTTTTTTTATCTATGGCATTCATTTTTTTTGTCACGTGATATATTGCTGCCATAGTGTACTCTGCAATTGAGTTCGACGCTACTCCAGGGGTGTTTTTTACTACTATGCCTTTTTGTTTTGCGTAGTTTGTATTTATTTCATCCATACCTATTCCATACCTTGCGATTAGTTCTAAATTTTCTGCTCTGTCTAATTCTTTTTCTCTTAGTTTTTCATTTCCAAGAATTATTATGGTATATTTACTTAGGTCTTCAGGTATTTGTCTTGGTTTGAAATCAAGTTCTGCATATTCTTTTAGGCTTTCTATTAATTTTGGGTTTGAACAAAGAGATGTTGGTGTTATGAGTATTTTTTGATTCATGTTTTTGCTATTCTTTTTTTGTTTATATGATGTGTTACGATTTTTTCGGAATATTTACGATTTTTATTTTTAGTTTACCAAAAAACATATTAAATAGAGTCTATTTTCTTTATGTTATGGGCGTTGCAATAACTGAATTATTAAAAGGCAAAGAAATTAAGTTTGATGAACTTAAAGGTAAATTGTTAGCTGTTGATGCGTTTAATACGTTGTATATGTTTCTTACAACTATTAGAGGAGCTGATGGCAGTCCTTTGATGGATTCTGAAGGAAACATAACTAGTCATTTAGTTGGTCTATTCAATAGGTTTTCCAATTTGATGGAGAAAGGTTTGAAATTTGTTTTTGTTTTTGATGGGGAACCGCCTGAGCTTAAGAGCGAGGAGCGAAATAGAAGAAAAGCTTTGAAAGAGGAAGCTAAAGAATTATATGAAGATGCAAAACAAAAGGAAGATATAGAGAATATGAAAAAATACGCGGCAAGAACTGTTTTTCTTACAAAAGAGATGATAATTGAAGCAAAAGAATTACTTGATGCAATGGGTATTCCTTTTGTCGAGGCACCAAGTGAGGGAGAAGCGCAAGCTGCTTTTATGGTAAAAAAAGGGGATGCTTTTGCTGTTGTCAGTCAAGATGCCGATTCTTTGATTTCAGGCAGTCCTAGAACTATAAGAAATCTTTCTATTACTCGTAGAAGGAAAATGCCTGGTTCTTATAATTATCAGGTTGTTAATCCTGAATTAATTTCTTTAAAGTTTAATCTTGAACAATTAGGTATTTCGTATGATCAGCTTATTGCTTTATCTATTTTAATTGGAACTGATTATAATTATGGTGGTGTAAAAGGGATAGGTCCTAAGAAAGGGCTTAAACTTGTTCAAAAACACAAAGAGGATTTTGAAGCTTTGTTTAAAGAAGCAAAATGGTTTGATTCTTTTGATATTGATTGGAGAAAAATATTTCAAGTATTTAAGGAAATGCCTATTAAAGATGATTATAAAATAGAATTTAAGAATTATGATAAGGAAAAAATAAAAGAGATTCTCGTAAAAAAACATGAATTTAGTGAAGAAAGAGTTAATAGCACTTTAGACAAACTTGATAATGCTAAAAAAGTTAATGAACAGAAAGGTTTAGGAGAGTTCTTTTAATAAAATAATTTAAAAAATAAAAAATTTAACTTTCCATTTCTGGGGGAGCTATTGCTGTTAATTCATCAAACAGATAATACACATCTACACTTGGATTTGGGTTGTATGGCCAGTCATAGTATATGTTTTCTCCGTTTTCATCCACGAATGATTCTCTCACTGTTAATTTGTTTTCTTCTGTGTTGTATCCTGTTATTGCATAACATCTTGCGTAAGTATATGAGCAAACAACTCCCGAACCCACTTCATATATATGTTCTTTTATATCGTTGAAGGTTAAGTTTCTTTGTGTTATTTCTGGATACATTTCATAATCAGGATTAAATTCGTTTGTTACAATACTTCTCACTTTAAATCTTGGGGTTACTGGCGATGTGAATTTTGAACATCCTATTGAATCATCGTCTTGGAAAGGAACTTTCTCTTCGGATGTGGCTCCTTTTTTGTTCATGTAAAGAAGTATAAATCCTGGGTCGTATCCTGTGGAACAGTCTCCTGCATCATATATTGAACTTGGGCATATCATTAGATTTTGTTCTGATAAATCAACATTTGTTTCTGTGGTGTATTTTGTTGCTGCTTCGTATGCACCTGTAATTGAGAAAATTGCCGATGTTGGACAATCCCATCCTTCTTCTTCTACCATATTTCTAAAATATTGGGTGTTGTCTAGTGTTTGTGGAATAGTGTTTGGTTTTGGCATAGGGGCTATATCTTCATCATATATTTTTTTATTTAGTTCGTTATTCTTATTTTCTTTAGTTCCTAAAAACTTTTTTTCTTTTATTATTATTGCATCATCTCCCAGTCCTTTTGGCGGTTTAAAACTTGAATCGTTGTTAGTGCTGTTTGTGCTATTCGTTATGTTTGTGGGGGGCATTGGCGGTGTGGGATCTCCTCCTGATGAATTTGTTTGATTTGTTTGATTTGTTAGATTCGTTGTAGTTCCAGTTACTCTATTTGTATTTTGTTGATCTGTTCCAAATCTTTCTATGTCTGTATTGTAAGATCCGCAAGCGCTAATAATAAACATTGCTATAATTAATATTCCTAATACATATTTCATTTTATCACCAGTATTTTATTTTTATCGAACTATTTTTTTCATTATTTATAATGTTTTTCTTTGTTTTTCGATAAAAATTTAAATGGCATTCTCTTGTTTACTATTTATGGATTGGTTTATTTTTGCAATTTTAACTGCTTTATTGACTGGTATTCAAAGTATTGTTCAAAAGAAAGTTTTGTTTAAAGAACATGCTATGAGTTTTTCAGCTACTTTGGCTGTCGTCATTGCGTTTATTACGTTACCTTTTCTTTTTATTGTTGATTTTTCTTTGATTCCGGGTATTGCTTGGGTTGTCATGTATTTTACGAGTGTTCTTGGCAGCATTGCTTTTTTGTTAATTGCTAAAGCTGTTAGACATATGGATATGAGTTCTTCAAGTCCTTTATTGGTTATTGGTCCTGCGTTTACGGCTCTTGTTGCTTGGATTTTGCTTGGTGAAAACATCACTTTTCAACACATGATTGGTATTTTTCTGTTAATTGTAGGTTCTTATGTTTTGGAGTTGAAGCCACATCATGGGTTATTTGAACCTGTTCGTGTTTTTATTAGATCTAAATATATTCATTATATTGTGTTGGCTTTAATTCTTTATGCACTTTGCGCTTCGGGGGATAGGTTTGTTTTAGGATCTTCTAATATAGGTGTTAGTGCAGAGTCTTATTTGGCAATCATTCATTTTTTTCTAGCGATTAATTATTTGATTATGATTAGTGTTTTTCATGACGGGGTTAGAGAAATTAAAGATGGATTGAAGAGAAATGGTTGGTGGGTTCTTCTTATTGCGGCTTTGACTTTTGGATATAGGTATTTTCAGGCTCAAGCTGTCAAGTTGGTTAATGTTGCTTTGGTTTCTGCTATTAAGCGTTTAGCAGCTCTGTTTTCTACAATTATTGGAGGGGAATTGTTTCATGAGAAGAATCTTTTGAGAAAAAGCATTGCCTGTGTCGTTATGTTGGGGGGAGCTTTACTTGTTATTTTGTAATTTTTTGCAATAAGTTTTTTATACTTTTGGTTATGTTTTGTTTTTATGAAATATGTTGAAATAGTTCGCGGGTTAATAAAAAAAGATGGTAAATTTCTTCTTCTTAGAAAAGTTAAGGACGAACTTCAGGAAAATGTAGGTAAATGGGAAGTTCCTGGCGGAAAAATAAAAACCGGAGAGACTCCTAATCTTGCAATAAGACGTGAGGTTGTTGAGGAAACAGGAATCCCTTGTAGAATAATTAAAGAATTAGGTGTTCTTGAAGACACAAAAAAAGAAACGTGCAGCAAAGCACATATTTTTTTGCTTGAACCAAATCATACAGATGTTAAGCTTGGCACCGAACACGATCATTATTTATGGGTTACTGCTCTTGAAGTTAAGAAACTCCCCATGGTTCTCTTTGGAGACTTGCTTATTGAATTTTTTGATTCAAATTGAATTATTATTAAAAAATAAAAGAAAAATGGTTTAATTAAAGGTGCCTGTTATTTTACCGGATGCTTCACGTTCTAAATCTATTGTTTTAGTTTTGTAAATTAGTTCAAAATTTAACGTACTTTTTTCTCCTGCATTTAGCATCTCATTCAAATTACAGGATATTATAGCTGTATTTTCGTTTTCAATTTCGTTTGGCTCAACAGTACATGTTCCAAGTTGTCTTTTTTCCGTACTTGTTAATATGCCGTCATTAAATACTATTTTTTGACCCATATTATTAGCTATCTCAATTTTAACATTGTTTGTAGTTATTGTAAAATCTCTACATGAAAATCCTGATGTTATTGCGCATTGATTCTGAATCGTTTTTTCAGGGTTGATTTCAGGGTCGATGACTCCTTTAGGGTTGATGATTATTTCAGAGTCATCAGTTTCACCAACGTAATTTTTTTCAGATTTAAGAATTTCAGTAGAGTTAAGCACTCCGAAATATGTTATTACTCCGATAATTGAGAGCAATCCTGCAAGTATTGTAATTCCACCAAGCACTATTCCTGTTATGGATATTGCTTTCCCATAATTTTTAATTTGATTTGATTTTTTGAGACCTATTATTCCAAATACAAGTGCAGCGATTCCTAAAATCAAATTTAATATTGGAACCCATATAAGAATAATTCCTATTATGCCTAAGACAAGCCCTGTTATTGCCAGTCCATTATTTTTATTGCGCGCTAGCGAAGGGGGTTTAATACCCCGACCTTTAGGTCGATAGCACGCAATCTGAAAATCGCGATAAGCGACTGAGTCGTAATACTCCGTCCTGCTCAAAAATCTTTGATTTTTGGCATGCCAGAAACTTTGTTTCTGTGCATTTAGGGCGGAGATACACGAAGAAATCATTTTTGATTTCTGTGTGCAAGAAACTTTTAGTTTCTTAGCAGACTCGGAGCAGCGATTTTCATTATTTACCATGTCGCCACCTTTTTTTTGTCTTAGTTTTATGCTTTAAATAGTTTCTCTTTCAACAATTAATATAAATAAGTTTATCATTCCAGTCCTTATGTTAGGCATAAAAATTCCTCTTGGCATTGCTGAGAAAATTAAAAGAGAAATAATTGAAAAGGATGCTCTTGATAATAATTATAAGTATATTAAAGAGAAAGAGTACATAATTTTTCCTTTGAAAAAACAAATTAAGGTTGAAGGAGCTGAGATTTCTGAGTTTGATTTTGTTAAAAATAATAAGCCAAAAGATATGAAGGAAATTCTTAAGGATGAATTGTCTGAAGAAGAATTCGAGAAATTGAAGACAGCTCATGATACAATAGGCAATATTGCTATTCTCGAGATTGATGAAGATCTTAGAGATAAAGAAGAAATTATTGCTAAAGCCCTACTTGAGTCCAATAAACAGATTAAGACAGTTCTTCGTAAAGATGGATGTCATGAAGGTGATTTTCGTGTTCAGAAAATGAAGTTTCTTGCAGGACTTGATACTAGGGAAACTGTGACTGTTGAGAACAGAGTTAGGTTGAAGTTAAATGTTGAGACTGTTTATTATTCTCCTAGATTGAGCACGGAAAGAAAAAGAATTTATGAACAAATAAAACCAGGAGAAACCATTCTAGTCATGTTTTCTGGATGCGCTCCGTTTCCTTGCGTTATATCCAAGAACACAGAAGCTAAAGAAATTATAGGTATAGAGATAAATCCTGCAGGTCATGATTATGGCGTTGAAAATTTAAAGATTAATAAGCTTGATAATGTTGTTTTAATAAATGATGATGTAAAAGATATTGTGCCTTTATTTGTTGATCGTAATGTAAGATTTGATCGTATTGTTATGCCCGCGCCGCATAATGCGAATGATTTTTTGGGTGAAGCAATGTCTATTGCGAAAAAAAGCACAATAGTTCATTTTTATGATTTTCAACATGAGGATAATTTTAAAGAGGTTGAAGGTAAAGCAGAAAAGGCAGCAGAAGAGGCAGGTTTCAAATATAAAAAGATTGATCTTGTCAAAGCTGGTCAGCATGCGCCTCATGTTTTTAGGGTGTGTTTAGATTTTGTTGTCAATTAGAATTTAAGTTGTTGAGTTTCGTGTTTTTCTATTTTTTTATGTGAATTCTAAAATTGCAACTGATTTTGCATGCATTTTTTGTTTTTTAGATTAATTTTAGTTTTTCGTAATGGTGTTTTACTAAGTTTGTGAAGTGTTGGCTCCACGCATGATCTTTTTTTGTTCCGTATTTGAAGGGTGCCATTGAATTTTCTAACACGTATTGTTTTGTTAGTTCTTTTTGATTTTCTAGTTCGCATAGTTCTTTGTGATTGTTTAGTTTTTCTATTATTTTTTCTATGTTGTATTCTGTGTTTTTGTATATTAGGGAATTGTAAGTTTTTAGTTTTGCCAAAGCTAGTATATTTTCGGGGAGTATTTTTGTTAAGTCTAGTGCGTTTTGGAATGTTTTTTTTGTTATTTCTGCTACGTGTTGATTAGTTGTTATTTTTATTGGTTCTCCCAGTCTTGTGTATGTTGTGTTTGTTTTTTCTGTAAAATTTATCCAATCTAAAATGTTTAGTGCTTGAGCTTCTTCTTTTTTTCCTAAATGATAATCTATGAATTTTTTTAGTTCTCTTTTTCTGAATGATTTATAATCTACAACTAATGGAATTACGTATATTTCTTGTCTTTTTGCTATTTCTTTTGCTACTTCAAAACCTATTTTTCCAAAGGGTTTTGCTATTCCATCATAAGCTCTTCCTCCCCCTGCAAAAATTATTATGTCGTGATTTTTTTCCCAGTGTATTTTTAGAAGTTGTTTAGTTTCAGTTATTGTTTTTTTGCTTTCTTCTATTGTTTTATTTTTTAGTCGCGGGTATATTATTACTCCTGCTTTTGTTGCTAATTTTTTTAGGGGCAAGTTATCGCCCATTATTATGTATGGTGTTTTTGTTGAATGCTCGTTTATTTGGACTACGCTAGCTGTTGTTTCCCATAGACTCCTATGTATTGCTGCAAAATATATTGGGGGGTGTGATTTTTGTAGTAATTTTCTTGTTTCTTCAGGCATTGTTATTTTTGCAGAAGATTTTTTTTTGGTTTTTGGTTTGAATATTTTTTTGGAGATTTCTATGAGGTGTTTGTTTTGGGTTGATAATTCCATTTTTTTTAGTTGTTTTTTTTGTAGTTTTTATCCGTATATGTGAAGGTATTCTTCTCCTTGTTGTTCTTCTGTTTTTTTGACTTTTTTTATTGCTTGTTCCAGGTCTTTTTGGTTTATTATTGTTCTGTTGTCTCTTATTGCGAAGTATCCTGCTTCCATTGTTGTTGCTTTTATTTCTGCTCCTGAGAATCCTTTCATTTTTTTGAAGAGTTCTTCTTTTTTTATTTTTTTATTTAGAGACATGTTTTTTGTGTGTATTTTGAATATTTCTTTTAAGCCTTCCTGATTTGGTGTTGGTACATATATTAGTCTGTCTAGCCGTCCGGGTCTTATTATTGCGGTGTCTAGTATGTCTTTTCTGTTTGTACAACCTATTATTTTTACATTATCTAGGGGTTTGAATCCGTCTATTTCTGCTAATAGTTGCATGAATGTTCTTTGTACTTCTCGTTCTCCTGATGTTCCAACATCTATTCTTTTGCTTGCTATTGCGTCTAATTCGTCTATGAATATTATGCTAGGCGCTTTTTGTCTTGCTAGTATGAATAAGTCTTTTACTAGTTTTGCTCCTTCTCCTATGAATTTTTGCACTAATTCCGAGCCTACTATTTCAATGAATGTGCTATTTGTTGATTCTGCAACTGCTTTTGCTAGTAGTGTTTTTCCTGTTCCTGGAGGTCCATATAGTAGTATGCCTTTTGGAGGTTTTATTCCTATTTTTTTGAAGAGTTCTGGTTTTTTTAGCGGTAATTCTATTACTTCTTTTATGTCTTGTTCTTGGTCTTTTAGTCCGCCTATATCTTTCCATTTGGTTTGTGGTTTTTCTACTATTACGAATTGTTCTACTTCTGTTTTTACTTCTTTTTGTATTTTGTCTATTATGGTTAGGTTTTTTTGTTCTACTATTATTGTGTCTCCCGATTTGAGGTTTTTTACAGAACTTGATATGTTTACGTAGAATTTATTTCCGTTTGGTACTTTTATAATTGCATTTTCTCCTTTTTTTTCTATAAATTCTGCAAGCATTAGTGCAGGAGCTCTGAATCTGTCCAGTTCCATTTTTAGTTGGAATATTGTTTCCTTTAGGAGCATATTTTCTTGTTCTAATTCGTTGTTTTTTTCATATTCGTAGTCGGGTATAGCTTCTTTTTTGTCTGTTTTTGTGTTCATTTGTTCAGAAATGAATATTTACTATTTAAATATTAAGGTGTATTCGTTATTTTTTTCATTAATATTAGTGTTTCTAAATGTTTTGTTTGTGGAAACATATCTATTATGTAACTTTTTTGGATTTTATATTTTTGTTTTAGTATTTTTAGGTCTTCTAGTAGTGTTATAGGATTGCAAGACATATACGCTATGTGTTTTGGTTCTGCAAGCATTATTCTTACAGTATTTTTTTGTCCAAGTCCTGCTCTTGGGGGGTCTATTATGATTAAGTCGTAGTTTTCTTGGTTTTGTTTTAGGAATTCTTTTGCGTCTTGTTTTTGGTATTTTATGTTTTTTATTTTGTTTAATTTAATATTTTTTGTTGCTATTTTTTGATTTTCTTGACTGTTATCTATGCTTGTTATTTGGTCTTTTGTGTCTGATGTTGCTATTCCTATAACTCCTGTTCCTGAGTAGAGATCTAGTATTTTTTTACAGTTGTTTTTGTTTTTGTATTCTTTTATTTTTTTGAATGCTTTTTCTGCAGTTTCTTGATTTGATTGGAAGAAAGTGTTTGGTCCTATTAAGAATTTTTTGTTCAGTATTTCTTCTTGTATTTCTTTTTTTCCCCAGTGTTTGTGAGGTATTCCCAAGCTGGTGTCTGCTTTTCCGTTTTGTATTGTCCAGTGTATTGATTCGCAGTATTTGTTTTTTAGTAAGTGTTTTGCGATTTCTTCTATTTTTTGTTCGTGTTCTTCGTTTTTTGTTACTATTATTATCATTGTTTGGTTTTTTGTTGTTTGTCTTACAGATATGTATCTTAGGTATCCTTGGTGTTCTTTGTAGTTGTAGAATTCTAGTTTTTTTGTTTTTGCTAGTTTTGTGGTTTCTTCATATGCTTTAAATGATTTTTTTGGCGTTATTTGGCATTCTTCAAGGTTTATTATTTCGTCGTATTTTTCTTTTTTTCTAAGTCCTGTTTTACCAAATGCGCATACATAATCCATTCTTTGTCTGTATTCGTATTCTTTTGAACTTTGTATGGTTTGCATGGTTTGGTTTTCGAATAATTCGTGAAGTTTGAATTTTTTTGTCATTATTTCAAAGATCTTTCGTTTTGCGTTTATTTGGTCTTGGTGTGTGTAGTTTTGGTAGTCGCATCCACCACATTCTTTGAAGTGTTTGCATTTTGGTTTTATTTCTCGTTTTGCGTTTTGTGTTATTATTTTTGTTAGAAGTTTTTGGTAATATTTTTTGTCCATTTTGTTCGGTTTTTAGATAATATTTATATATTCTGTGTTGTATATACTTTTTTTATGGATTCTGGTTTAATTTCTAGAAATTCAGAGTATGTCTTTGATATATTTCATTTTTTTAGTTTTGTTCCTGTTGAAAGGAAGGTTTTTGTTTCCGATCAGGATTCTTTGGATTCTTTGTTTGAACATTTTCATGGTGTTTTTAAGAGTTATTTTCCTCGTTGCGTGAATAAATCTGTTTTTTCTGGGGATGTGAAGGGTAGATTTTATTTCTTTGATGATGCTAGTGTTTTTTCTTATATAAATAAGAGTGATCGTGTTTTTAATGTTGAGATTGTTTCTAGGAAGCGTGTTTCGGAAGTTTCTTTAGATCTTTTTGGTGTTGTTAATGAATATTTTTTTAAAAATGAGTTGTTTATTTCTGATTTTGATAAGCGTCAGAGTTTTTTGATGAAGAAAAAGGGTGTTAAGGGAAGTAATAATTATGATGATTTTTCTTGGAGGTCTGGTCTTAGTTTTAAGTTGAATCCTGAATTTGATTATGGTTGTTTGAAAGATGTTGTTTAATTTTTGGTTTTTTTCTAGAAAATAATTTAAAGTAGTTGTTCTTTTCTTTTGTTTATGGTTTCGGAAAAAAAATATCATTTGATTGTAAGGGATTTGCAAGAAGTTGTAGATGAGGATAAAATAAAAGAAATTCTTAGTGAGCGGGATTTAAATGTTTATTGGGGTACTGCGCCTACAGGTGTTCCTCACTTCGGGTATTTTGTTCCTATGTTTAAGATTGCTGATTTTTTAGAGGCGGGTTGTCATGTCACTATTTTGTTTGCTAATATTCATGCTTATCTTGATAATATGAAGACTGATTGGGAATTATTAGCGAAAAGGACTAAATTCTATGAGTTTTTGATTAGAGAAATGCTGTCTTTAATAGGTGTTCCTCTTGATAAGTTGAAGTTTGTTAAGGGCACTGATTTTCAGCTTCAGGAGAAATATACTTTAGATATGTATAAATTGAGTGCTTTGGCAAGTACTAGGGGTGCGCAGAAAGCGGGTGCGGATGTTGTTAAGCAGTCTGATACTCCTAAAATGTCTGGTTTGCTTTATCCTATACTTCAAGCGCTTGATGAGCAGTACTTAGAAGTAGATGCTCAGTTTGGTGGGGTTGATCAGAGAAAAATTTTTATGTTTGCTCGTGAGTTTTTGCCTAAGATTGGTTATGAGAAGAGGATTCATTTGATGAATTATCTTGTTCCAGGTCTAGGTGAGAGTGGTAAGATGAGTTCTTCTGAGCCTAATAGTAAGATTGATTTTGATGATTCTGATAAAATTATTAGGAGCAAGATTAATAAGGCTTTTTCTGTTGATGGTAATCCTGAGGGTAATGGTTTACTTGCAATGTTGAAATTTGTTATTTTTAAGCAACTTGAAAGAGAAGGTAGGAATTTTGTGATTGATAGGCCTGAGCAGTATGGTGGGAGGGTTGAGTTTGAGTCTTATGATTCTGTGGAGGCAGCTTTTGCTTCTAAGGAACTTTCCAGTATTGATTTAAAGCAGGGGTTGAGCTCTGAGATTATAAGCTTTATTTCGCCTTTAAGAGAAAAATTAGAGGAAAATAGGGTTTTGTTAGATGATGCTTATCCTGATTTGAAGTAGTTTTTTTTGTGTTTTTAATCAAAACCTTTATATAGTCATATATTTTTGTATTTATTATCATATTCAAGTAGTAGAGGGTGTTTATCATGGAAGAAGATGAGAAGAAATATTCAAAGCAATTGATTAATAAGACTGTGGTTTCAAAGACAGGTAAAACTTTTGGAATTGTTCAGGATTTGGTTTTTGAAACTGGTTCTGGCGAGTTGATCCATATTGTTTTGGGAGATCCTACTCAGTATGCTAAGAAATTGGAGTTAGAAAAAACAAAGACTGGTGAGCAGTTGATTCCTTTTTCTGCTGTTATTGCTATGGGTGATTTCTTAGTTGTTGCAGAAGAAGATATAATCTGATTTTGCAATTAGCGAATTTTTTTTTCTTAAAATTTTAGTGTTGTTGCAGAAGAAGATATAATCTGATTTTTGTACTTGTTTCAAATTTATTTTCTTGATGTTTTTATATTTCTTTGGATAAGTATTTTTTGTCAGGGTCCGTGTTTGGTTGTCTTAGTTGTTCTATTATTTGATTTGTATTTTCTTTGTAATTCGTGTATTTTTTGTAGAAGTCTAGTCTTTCTGCTTCTAAATTTTGTTCTTTGTTTGCATTGTGCCATTCTGGGGAGTCTAGTATTATTTCTTTTGTTGTTGTTATTTTGTATTTGTGTTCTATTGCTCCAACGGAAGTCCATAATACGCAGCTTGATGCATTCGTCCCCATTATTATTATTTCGGTTACACCTAATTTATTTAGTGTGTGGTTTAGTTCTCTGACATTAAATCCGTTTGAATCGTATTTTTTTATTTCTTTGTTATTTTTTGTATTTGGTATTGTGTTTTTTATTTCTTTTATTGTTTCTCCTTTTCCTGCCATTTTTAGTGTTATTATTGGAATGTTTTGTTTTACTGCTTCTTTTATTATTTTTATTTGGTTCTGTAATTCTTTTTGTAGTTCTTTTTTGTTTAATTCATTTAAGTAATGTTCTTGCATATCTACTATCAAAATTGCTTTTCTTGCTGTAGTTTCTTTTATATTTTCTATTTTTGTTTGGTTTATTTGTGGTGTTTGTGCGTTTGTGTTTGTTATTGCGCTTATTAATAGTAGAATAGTTAGTGTTGTTTTTAGTATTGTTTTTCTTGGTATTTTTATTTTGTATTTTGTTAATTTTGGTTCGTAGTTGTTTATTGTTCCTTCATCAATTATTTTTTCTTGTTCGTATAAATCCAAGTATTCTTCTGTATTTTTTTGTTCTAACGCATTTTTTTGTTGTTTTAGTATTTTGTTTACTAGTTTTAGTCTTTCTTTTATTGTTTCCAGCGTCGTTTGTATTTCTTCTGTTTCTTTGTTTTGTGGTTCTTTTGTTGTTGTTTCCAGTATTTTTGTTATTACTTTTTCTGTGTGTTCTGAGAATAAGTAGTGTGTGTTTGTGGAGGTATATAATTCTTCAAAGTCGTATTTTTTATTATTTTTTAGTTTTTCTGTTTGTCTTTGTTTTTTTATTGCTTGGTTTTCTATATGTTTTTGTGTTGTTTTTATTATTTCTTTTATTTTTTGTAGTTCTTTTAGGTCGTTCATTTTTTATTTTTTTTCAGAGTACTTTTTTGTTTTGGCAGTCATTATTTTTTACTAGCGTTTTGGTTCGTATTTTTTTTAAAATCTTACAGCTATTACGTCTCTGTCAATTTTTTGTTGTATTTCTTTTATTTTTTCTTTTAATTCACTATTTAGTGTTGCGTGTTGTATTTGTTGCATTAAGTCTAGTGTTTGTCTTATGTATCTTACTATGTCTCCTTCGGGCATGGTTGTTAGGTTTAATAGTTCTTCAAATTCGCATCCTTCGTACCATGATTTTAGAAATGGTTCTATAGTATATATTGGGTTTTCTTTGAAGAATTGTTGTGGGTAGTTGTAGTTTTGTAGTTTTTTGTATATTTTATTTGATGTTGTTTTATCTTTTCCTTTGAATTTTATGTTTTTTCTTTCTTCATAAGTTATTCTTCCTACAATCAAAAAAATTTCTATGTTTGTGAGTTTTGGTGTTAATGATGAGCAGAAAATTTCTGTTGTTAGTATTTCCATTGTGTATATTCTCATTGCGAATAGTCCTTTTTCTGTTAGTTCGTCCCCATTTAGTCCTTTTAATATGTATCCTAGTTGGTAGAGTTTTTTCTTTTTTTTGTTGAAGCTGTTTATTATTCTTTGGCTGCTTTGTCTTCCTGTTTGTTGATAGCTGAATAGGGATGATTGTAATATTACTGCGATTTCTTCTTCTGTGTGGGAGTGTACCATGTTTAGTACGGTGTTAAAGCTTAGTTTGAATTGGCTTATTAGTGGTTCAGAGTCTGAGTCTGTGATTTTTTCTATTTTTTTTAAGTCTGAAAATTGTCTGTCAATCATGCTTATTGCGTATCCTTGTTTGTCTATTCCTCTTCTTCCTGCTCTTCCTGCTAGTTGGAAGTATTCTTTTGAGTTAAGATAGCGAAATTGTATTCCGTCGAATTTTTCTAGCGAGTCAAAGCATACTGTTTTTGCAGGCATGTTTATTCCTACTGCGAATGTTTCTGTTGCAAAAAGAGCTTTTATTAGTCCTTGTGCAAATAGTTCTTCTACTATTTCTTTTAGTACTGGTAGTATTCCTGCATTATGGAATGCTATTCCATTTTTTAGACATTCTCTTAGTATTTTTGTTGTTTCCAGTCTTTTTACGGATTCGTCTGATTCATTTAGTTTTTCTCTGACATATTTTGTTACTTTTGTTGTTTGTTCTGCGGTTAAGTAATTTTTTTTAGTTTTTAGTAGTTCTGCTTTTTTTTGTGTTAACATTCTTGAGAAGCAGAAGTATATGCAGGGTAAATTGTTTTTTGTTTCTAATTCGTGTATTAGGTCTAGGTATCCTTTCTTTTTTCTTTTTTTTAATTCTTCTAAGTATCTTTTTTTATTTTTGAAAGCTTTGTGGTATTTTGGATATTTATCTAGTTCTTTTAGTTCTTGTATTTCTTTTAGTGTTGCGAATCCTTTTTCGTCATCGTAAAATTGATGTGTGAGTGGTACCGCTCTTTTTTTTTCTGTTACAACGTCTACTGTGTGTTTTTTTATGTGTTCTATCCAATTCGCGAATTGTCGCGCGTTAGGAATTGTTGCGCTTAAGCATAAGAAGCGCGTATTTTCATGACTGAAAATGACTGATTCTTCCCACACAGTTCCTCTTTCTATGTCTCCTAAATAGTGTATTTCGTCAAATATTACATATGGCAATTTTTCGGTTTCTGGGTCTTTTGCTAAGAGCATGTTTCTGTATATTTCGGTCGTCATTATTTTTATTGGAGCTTCAGGGTTTATTGTTACGTCTCCTGTCATTATTCCTACGTTTTCTTCTCCGTATTGTTTTTTAAAATCTCGATATTTTTGATTAGATAGTGCTTTTATTGGCGCTGTGTAGATTACTTTTTCCTTTTCTTTAAGACATTTATCGATGATGTAGTCCGCTATTAGTGTTTTTCCTGTGCCTGTTGCAGCGCTAACTACGACTGAATTGTTTTTTTCTATACTTTGAATTGCTTCTATTTGGAATCTGTCAAGTTTGAATCCCTTAAAATCCTTGATTTCTTCTGGTTTCTCCGTTTTTAATGCCATTATATGTTAAGTTTCTTTGTTTGTTTTTAATTGTTTCTGTGATTATTTTGGATTTCCTACTATTGCTATAAATTTATCATTTTCATAGTATTGTCCCTTTAAGTATTTAGACATGTCTTTTTTGAATTTTTGTCTTGTTGAGCGTGTTGCCTGCTGATTGTTTAATCATTATTATTTCACTATTCTTTCTATTGTGTTTGCCCAGCTTTCAGGAGTTTTACTTCCAGTTATACTGGTTATTTTGGAATTGTACATACGCCTCAATTCATCTATTTTATCCGAATTTTTATTGTGAAATTCTCTGTAAAGTAGTTCGATAGAAAGTTCTGCAGTATTAATTGCTCCTACGTGATACAAATGGGGCGCGTCTGCTGAGTCATGCATTGCAGTAACGATGCAATAGGGGGTTTATTTTCTTTTTGCTTCTAGTAGAAGGGGTACGCTCGTTACGAAATCCTTCTTCGATCCCTTTTCGTAGTAGTTTTCAAAGAACCCGTAGCTATGATCGAGGTAATTATCTTTTTCAATTATAGCCTGCTGATATAATTTTAATTCAAAGGCATATTTATCTACTGGAAATTCTTCATTTGTTATTGCGCGCTAGCGAAGGGGGTTTAATACCCCGACCTTTAGGTCGATAGCACGCAATCTGAAAATCGCGATAAGCGACTGAGTCGTAATACTCCGTCCTTTAGGGCGGAGATAGACTCGGAGCAGCGATTTTCATTA
>JAIPHP010000026.1 GCA_021735165.1 Candidatus Woesearchaeota archaeon | reverse complement strand
CTCACGCCAGCAATTTTACGAACTTGATAAGTAGTTTCACCCTCGTTTTTTCGCCTAATTGTTTCCATGAGTTTCCCTCTTGTGAGTTTCATACATTGATTTAACTCACCGTAGGGAAATAGTTTTGGGATAACACAGGAATAGAATTATTTTCTATATTGAAGTTTTATCTGCGCTAAGACACCCTACAGGCCAAAGCAGTGCGGCGCCTTTCACCCTCGCCCGCATTGAAGATAATCAAAAAACCACTTAAAAGTAGCAGCATTTATATATTACAGGCATTTTACGCACCATGAAAAAAATAATTATAAACATACAAAATCGCGAATGACCATAAAAAAATCGAAGAGCAACTAAAAACAATAATAAAATGTCACAACTAAAAAAGATAAAAGTAAAAATTGGTAGTCCCTATGGCCTTTCGGAAGATTACCAAGCGCTAATCTCTATTTTTAAAGCATATAAATATTCAGGAAGTCCTTTGGAGTATGAGGAATTAGAAGAAAAAAGAAAAATACCTATAGAACACTTAATAAATGTTGAAAATCCACTCCATCATTTTTTTAGATACTCAACATTTGAAAAGCTAAAAAATAAATATCCAGAATTGTTTCAAGAAAAACCAGATTTATATTTACAACCAGCTCCAATAATAGAAAAAATTTTAGAACATTTCAACCCGAATGCTAGTAAAACAGAAATAAATAACACAATAAAAGAATACCTAGATAATATAGATAAGTTTGAAAATGTTTATTTAAAGACAACAGAAGATCTTATAATGATTACACTAAGCGAACTAAACATACGGCCACATGAGATAAAAGAACAAGACCTAGATAAAATAAAAAAGCACGAACAACAAAAGATTCATAACGAATTAAACCCTTTAAACATTCTCAAAATAGAAAAACAATTAGACAACATAACCTCAAATGGAAGAAAATTAACAATAAAACCATTAGAAGAAGAAGTAAATAACTGGATAGATGAATTAACGGAAATATACGCTCTATCAAAACAGTATGACTCAAAAAAAGGAATAAATGAAGTAAATAACTGTATAGCTGAATTAAAAAAAGAATTTACCGGAACACCTGACAAAAGCAACAACATAACAAAAAACATATTAAAAAAAATAGATTTAACTTCTGAAAATTTAAATCTAAAAATAAATCAAGTAATACATTACAACTATTACAATATGAATTTTAATGAAGAAAACTTAAAAAAGAATCTTGTAAGTCGTGTTTTATTGAACATAATAGATTTAGATGATGAAATAAGATTTTTTGATTACTACAAAGACCACATTGATAAAAATGATAAAACATTTCTTAATGATAGTAGAAATACAATGAAACTTTATTTAATATATTTAGAAGAGACCTATGAGTTCATAGCAAACGAAATAAACAAAGAACTACTTTATCAACCAATATCGAAATTTGATGAGAATTCAGATTCTTTTGTTATAAAAGAAAGAAATCTATTTGAACGAGGCAATAAATTCAAAATGAGCAATTTTCCACCCATTCAATTCTCTGAAACATATCTAAAAAATAGAAAAATAAATACCAACAAAAACATTATACTTTGGGGATATTCAACATTAAATGAAGAATACAAAAAAAGCATAAAATCCACGCTTAGAAATTCATTTTCTTATTTAGAAAAAAGAATTAAAGATGAGAACATATTAGAAATGAATGTTATACTTAATCAAATGATAAACACCATAGAAAGAATAAAAGTTATTGATGAAAAAAAATTCATTTACCCAGATCAATATTTTTTAAAGAAGCAAACTAAAAGCAACACGACAGAAACAAAAATATATTCTGAAGAACTTAAAAAAAACATACACACACTAGACGCACATTGGAGCACAATTAAAAATGAGTGGTAAAGCAATATTCTTTTTTGGACCAAGCGGAACAGGAAAATCTAAAATCATAACTGAACAAAAAATAAAGTTAAAAAATGTAAATTTGCAAAGTATAAAAGCACTCACAAGACCAAAGAGAAAATACGAAATAGACTCCAGAGATATTAAAGGAACAGAAGAAACACACGGATATTTTTTAGATAATGCTGAATTTATGAATCTTTTGAACAAAGGTAAAATAATATGCCCTTACAAATATCCCAAAGGAACTGAAAACTACTACGGATTAATGCATTATGAATTAATTAATAAATTAGAAGAAAATAAAATAATAATAGAACAAATAGTTCCTCCAGAAGTATTAAAAATATTAAAAAAAGAAATGCCAACAAAAAATTACGAAACAATTCTTGTTCTTTCGGACATATACGAAATACAAAAAAGAATAATCTTATCAGAAAGAAATAACAAACTAGAAAGAAAAAAAAGAATAAAAACAGACATAACCGAGTATCTAAAAGATCATTATGAATTTGATGAAATAATAATAAATGAAACAGAAAAGATATATAGTAAATTAATAGCTCACGGCATACTAAATGAACAAATAAAAAGAGTAAAAAACAAAGAAGAAATAAATACAGAATATGATACAACAACCAGCACAATTTCTAAACTGATAAAAAGACAAAAAGAAGAAAAAATAGAAATTGAAGAAATTGTAGATTCTTTAATAAAAATAAAATATGAACCAATAGGCAACGGAACATATTTGAGGAAATCATACCCTTTGATTGTGCCGGAAAAATACGCATATATAGATAGCGATATAAGCGTAGTTGACGAAGCAATAAGACCATTAATACTGACTCAATTCTTATTAGAAGATTTAAAATTGAAAGAAGAAAACGATTTGTTGATTTCAAATATAAAAAATCAAGTAATTAATAAAAAAAGACAAAAAAGTGATTTTTTTAGTAAACTTATAAAAGAAAAAATTTATGATGATTTAGAATCTCAAATAAATGATGCAACAAACAAAGATTTAAAAGAGTATTTATCTAATAAAATAAATAATGTCCAATTAAATATGCTAATTGACAGATTTAACATTTTAGAAAATGATATTAATTATAGACCTATTCTAAATACAATAAGATTAAATGAAGATGATTTAACTAAAATAATAGTAGGACAGGAACAACTAAACAAATTAAATCTAATTAATTTATTGGTATTAAATAGCGAAAATAAATTTATTGAAGAATATGAAAAAAATAAAAAAATAAAAACAAACCACATGATACATCTATTCAATTTAACATTCAGCATAAATTATTCCAAATATGATGTTCCAGAAAATATTATGCTAAAATTAGATATAGAAAAAATGTTAGAAGAATCTAATAAATTATACAAGAACGAATATAACTACAATAACAAAATTGATAAGCTTAATTATAATACCACCACAGATAAAACATTGACAGAATTTGAATTATTTAAAAAAATTAATAGTTTTCTTTCTTTTAAAGCAGCATATTCTTTTGATGAATACATTTATAACGGAGAATTCACAATTGCATTTTTAACAAACATATATTCAAAAACAGATTATTTAATAAAAAACTTAGAGCTTTTACCACATGATAAAAATTTTTCAGGACACATTTTAAAATATATGTGTTCTGAATCAGAAAGGATTTTTGATGAATTAAAAAAACCACTTATGCTACCATATTCTTCGTTTCCAAATATTAAAAAGACAGAAGATTTGTTCACCAATTATTGGATAAATGAATTGGATAATTATAAAATCAGTTTAAAAAAATCAAGAGAATCAATAATTAACTTAGCTCACAAATTTGAAAACGAAAAAGAATTGGATGATCAGCAAAAGGAGAATATTAGAGATTTAAGAGAAAAAGTAGAAAATAACGAAAATAGTAAATTATTAGAAATTGCTTTAAGTATACCTAAATAAACTTTGCCAATAATAAATCCCATAATATATCTATTATTTGTCGATAATAGTTCGAATATAGGATTTCTTCAGGTTTCATTTTTTTATGTTTTATTAGTAAATGTTCCTTTACCTCTTCTCTGATTTCATTAAATTTATATGCAATTTCGTTGTTTTGTGAATAAAAAAATTCATAATATAACTTTAATTCAGAATTTACTAGCTCTATTGCTTTTATGAATTCTTTTGAAGATTTGTTTTTTGATCGAATTACATCTCTAGAAAAATATTTCATTATATCAACAACATTATCAAGACTCGCAATTATATGATATTTTATGACTCTTTCTTCTTTGGAAAAACTAGAATCCTTAATAAGCAATCTTAAACAATAAGAAACAAATTTTGTTATTGTATCATGATTATTTTCTACAATTTCTAATTTATCAAATTCTCCAGAAGACACATTTTCCAAAATTTCATTTGATAAATTTATAATTAGTCTAAAAATTCTTCTCACAGAGTTTTCAAGATCGGATACATCACTTGCAGAAAAATCTTTTATAAGACAATAATTATTTGATTCTTCCACTATTTCAACGCCCAACAATCTTTTATTTACTTCTTGATGAATTGCATCTATAACATTTATTTCTTTCTTTTTTCTATGATGCATAGTTTTAGAGTTTCTAAAATTGACCGTTATTTCATCATATCCACATCTATATGCACTTCTTATTTTTAACATCACAGAAGTCCTATCAAGATCAGAAACATCTAATTCAATACTTTTCTTTTTATTGTTACAAAACTTACAAATTTTTAAAGAGCCGCCATCTTCTATTAATTCTATTTCATCGCCAACTTCCACTCCAAACTGCTTTGCCCACCTACTAGGCAGACTCACAGTAAGCGTATTTGTTCCTACTCTATTGACTTTTCGCTTCATAAAAAGTAATTATTTTTTTGAAGTATATATATTTTTTGCAATATTTATCTTCTGTATTGAAATTAAATAATTTAAATAAATCTTTTTAAAAGACGGAGAATTACAAAAATCATGAGTCAAAAAACTCAAGAAAAACACAAAGTTCTGTTTTTTCTTGATGATCTGCTTCTCAACACCCATTTAATAGAACAATTTGAAAATGACAAAAATAAAATCGAACAAGAATCGCAACACTCTACAAATGAAACAATAAATGACATACTAGAAACAATACCTTTACAAAGTAAGAGATTACTTGAAGAAGCAAGCCTATTCGCAAAATATACACTAACAAAAAGTTCAGAATATAAAGAAACAATAAACATAATAAAAGGTTTGAACGATGTTTTAAAGCCGGAACCCTTGATAAACATGGTTTTTAACACAGGCAGAAAGATACTACAAGAACAACCAACAAAATTTTTTATATTTGGAAAAGATATACTGCAAACATTAAACCATTCAGAAGAATTGTGTTCTATGTACTTAAGATTTGCAAACGAATTACTAAAAAAAATAGATGTGCACGATAATTTAATAAAAATAATAAAAGAAAATAAACATATAAAAACACACCCAGACACATACCCTCCAGAGCTCGCCATAACAAAGAATGCAGGATTACTAATAACAATAAATCCAGATTCGATGGATTACGCATTAGAAAACTCACACATTCTAGCATATGATGAACAATTTAGAAAATTTCTCATGACAAAATTAGGAAAACCTGAACGTGTTATAGAAAAAGTACAGGAAAATATTTTACAATACATATACACACTAAGAATCATAAATGAAAATTACAAAATGCCCACAGAAGAAGATTGGGAAACTAAACTAATACTGCAAAGAACAACAACCACAAAACAACAGAAAAGAATTCTTCTGAACAAAGAAATAGGACACGATCCATATAAAAATTTAATAGATGACTTTATGAAAATAGGTTCTATAAAAACAACAGAATATGTACAAAAAACATACAATGAAAACAAGGTGCAAGGAGTGAGACTTGCTACAAAAATAAAAAATATGATGGACAGTTTAAACACATACGAATATTATCTTATGCTTAGAAGAGATAATCTCGCAGCAACAATACAACATGCATTAGAAGAAGGAGCCATTCTAGAAGAAAACTTTTTACAAAATCTTAAAAAAGTAGTAAACGCCAAACCTGAGAACTTCGATAAATATATAGATTCAATAGCCCGAAATGCGCATATTGAAAAACAAATTGGCCAATCGCTTAGTAGACTAATATCTGAAGCTATACTGACAAATGCATTTGAAGCAAATAGTTTCATAGACAATTTATCTGAAGTAGACCCTGCCTTTGTAAAAGAAATCAACACTGCATTAATCCTTAATGAGTCCATACTTGACAAGCAATCTTTTAGAGATTTGACAACATTATCCGCAATTCAACTCTACGAACCTCCGTATGCAAATGAAAAACTACTCGAAAAAATAAAAGACCCATATAATAAGAAAATAACAGAAAGCATAAATCAAAAAATATCACTAATAAATAATGATGGACAGCATACCATCCCTGAAGAAGAAGAACACCACATGTTAGGATATACAAAAAAAATAAGAATAAACATACAATCAAAACAAATTCTAACAGACGCAATACGATATTTTTCTCCTCTTATATCACATCAGGAAAAAAAAGAACTCAAAAAAATTGCAAGAATAGTCTTTGAGAATCAAGAAGACGAAATAAGTAAAATAATAGAAAGAGAAAAATTCCTAAGTGACCATTACTTAAATATGATAGGAAAAAGAGAGAAACTTACAGAATCAAAAACAATGAACAAACAATTGATAGACCAAATAAAGAAAAGTTTCACAAAAATGATTATAAAAAGCAACTTGACAAAAGATATCAAAGATGTGACAACAAAAAAGATTAATAAAATAAACACAGAATATTTACTAAACGAAAAAGACCTAGAAAATACAATAGAACTTTCAAAAAACAAAATAACAGCATACTATGACAAACCCATTTCATGCATTTCAAAAAACGGAAGTATGAAAGAAAAAGGTTACAAATTATTACAAAACAAACACACATTAATTCTGGAGTACAAAAATTTAGAAGAAACAATATTACGTGCAGTAATGCATGAAGCAATAATAGAAGGTGAGTTAGGTCTATATATATCAACAATAATAAGGGAAAATGAAGATAGACAAAAAGCATCATCCCTCTTACCTTACGAACAAAACGTAATAGATTCAATAATTGAAGTATTTCATTTAAAAAATAACTACAAAAAAATATTCTTCAATCTTGACCCTCAAAACAACGACTATTACCCCAACAAATTTGCAAAAGATGTTGCAGAAAAAATAGGATTAAAAAAAGACATCGATTACACATATAAATTAGAAAAGAAAAACAAACCTGCAAATGCAAGTAAACACAAAGGCCTCCTCTTCACACCAATAACAGCGGAATGGCATCCCTTAACAATATTAATTAATAAGCCAAACGTAGAATTATATGTTGATGGTGTGAGAAACCAACCCAGACATCGAAATGAAAAAGATCATATCAAAAAAAACGAAGTATCTTACGCTAAAGGAATAATATTAAATAAAACAAAGATATGATTAAAGGCATGTAATGAGAAAAGCATTCCAATCGTTCAACTTAGTAAATGAACAAATTTTTGCTGGTTCAACACTATTATCGAATCATAGCTTATTATATTATCAGAAAATGTGTTCCTTATATCATCAAGTATCTTATGAAATTCCGCGTTTCCTTTCGCAAATACTGAAAATTGATAATTCCACTTTCCTATTAATTTCATATACCATAGAACATTGTCATGCTGTTTCAAATATTCCAAAAATTGTATCTTATTAATATTTTTTACTTGAAAAAGAACCTTATACCATTGGTAACCTAATTGTCCAATATTAAATAAAGGATACATAGATTTTATAACTCCTTGTTTTATGAGTTTTTTTAGTCTATTTTCGACAGATATAGGCGCCAAGTTAATTTTTTCCGATATCTCTTTAATTGAAGCTCGTGCATCAAGATGAATAATATTTAATATTTGATTGTCTTTTTTATCTATTTCAATTGTTTTATTATCTGCTTCTCTTTCCTCAAATTCCTTTTGAAAAGAGCTTCCTTTAGATTCTTTTATCTTCACCAATTTTCTCTCTTCTTCTGTTAATAATAAGTCTAGCCCCATATAATTTTCTTCAACTATTCTTAGTACAATATAGTCTTTTATCTTATCTCCAAACTTTCCTAAAATATCATCAATTATTTCATCAGTTTTATGAATATTTTTTGAACTTACTATTAATTGGAGATCATAGGACCCTGCTAATTCTTTTAGCCTTGTAACATGAGAATTATTGTCAAGTTCACGCAATATTTCATCATATTTGCTTGTATTGTATAATTTTAAGTAGAGCATATGCATTTGGTAACCCATTTTAGATACATCAATTAATGAAAAAAACCCTTCTAGAAAATTTTCTTCTTCCATCCTTTTTATTCTATACGCAACTACTTCTCTACTTATTTTTAGAGATTTTGCAATAGAATTACAACCATATCTAGCGTTATGAGATAACAAATAAAGAATTTTCCTGTTAATTAAATCTAATTTGTTTTCAGCATACTTTGTGTTAATTTGGCCTTTAAATTTTGAAAATTTTTCAACCATTTCATATATAAAGCATATTTAGTATATATATTTTATGTTTTATGTAAAATTTTCAAAAAAATATTTTATATATTAATTAGAACAATCTAATATTATTCAAAAAATCAAAAGTAATTACATAATTACACATAATAATTATAATTGAAGAAAGTATATATATTAATTAAACTATAATTATTACAACACAATTGAAAATCTTCCCAAAATTCAGGAAGAAACACAAAACAATCGAAAACAATTCACAAAAAATCAAGGCAAAAAAAATCAGAGATGATTTTTAGGCCTTTAAAACAAGTTTAAAGGTGATAAAAAAATGATAAAAGATCGAGACATGCAAATGCTTGGCTTTTTTAGAAACAATGCAAGAATGCCCTTAACAGACATGAGCAAAAAAACAAAAATACCAGTATCAACATTATTTGACAGATTAAAAGAATACGAAAAAAGAAAACTCATAATGAAACACACCTCCCTTCTTGACTACAAAATGTTAGGATATGATATAAAAATACAAATACTCATAACAGCAAACAAAACACAAAAAGAAAGCCTTCGAAAATTCCTGGAAAAACACCCCCAAGTAAATACTCTATTTAGAGTAAACAATGGCTTTGACTTCATGATCGAAGCCATATTTCAGGACATTTCTAATTTCGATGAATTCACAAAGCAACTCGAACAATATGAAATACAAGACAAGAAAGAATTTTTCATAATGGAAGAAATGAAAAGAGAAGAATTCATGACATACAAAGAAAATATAGGCATCCAGAGGTAAAATTTCCGGAAAAAATCGAAATTATAACGAAAATGAAACAGACAGATATAATAATAACATCACACCTAAGAAAGAATGCAAGAAAATCACTCACAGAAATCACAAAGGAAACAGGAATACCAACAAGTACAATACACAACAAAATAAAAAATATGGAAAAATACATCATCAAAAAATTCACAGTCCTCCTTGACTACGAGCAAACAGGACACCACAACTGGAACATTACAATGATCAAAATCAAAGAAGAACAAAGACAAGAATTCGAAGAATACACAAAAAATCATCCAAACATCAACACAATGCTCGAAATAACAAACGAATACAACTACCAACTTGAAACCGTGTTCAAGAATTTGAAAGAATACGCAGATTTCATCAGAGAACTACAAAACAAATTCGACATAGAAAAAAAACAAGAACACATAGTGCTCAAAGAACACAAACAAGAAACATTCGAAATACCAGAAAAATAAATTGAAAATTCGCTAATAAGAACTAGCGATAGCTCTACAAAAAATGAGCTGAAAGCAAGACCTGAATTAGCGGGAGCTATAAAAATGAAAGATGTAAGAGAATTATCAGATAAAGAATTGGAATTAGAAGTTAAAAATTATAGAGAAAAATATTTTTTGGATCCACACGGAAGTAACGCAGAATATTTTGCAAACGCAGTAGGAAAAACTATGACGAACTTAATAAAATGGTATACAGGAACAGAACTAAATCACAAATTTAAAGAAATAAAAAAAGTAAAAAGTATAAATTCGATTAGAGATAAATCGACATCTGATGAAGAACTTAAAAATCTGGCTCAGCTTTCAACTATGGAAGAAGTTCAATTAAACCCCATAGATATTTATGACTCAATAGACAACCTGGATTTATTAATTAAAGATGAGATGAAATTTAATCATTCAAATATAGGACAAATGCACCCATTCGGCAACATACCTTCATATTTAGGAGGAATTACAGGAAAATTTTTGAATGAAAATTTAATAGCGCAGCAAGTATCTGCAAGAGCTACAAAATTAGAGAATCAAATAGTGGCTTGGATTAATAATGAAATAGGTTACGATTCCGATACTTCAGGATTAGGAGCTTTTCACGCTAGTAAAGAATTAAAAAAATCAATTTATAAAGATAAATCTGGGGGAAACATGACCATGGGAGGAACAACAGCAAATATAGCAGCAGCGCTCATAGCAAGAAATAAACATTTGCCAAAAATCAAAAAAAGAGGTTCGTATGAAGGTTTGGAAAAAACAGTAATTTTAGGAAATGAAAGATCTCATTATTCTCTTAAAAAAATAGCAGGAATGATAGGAATTGGAGAAGAAAATTATGTAGAAGTAAATACAAAAAATCATAAAATGGATTTAAAAGATCTTGATAGAAAATTAAACTTATATTCTGAAAATGGATATAAGATTTTAGGAGTTTTTGGAAACGCAGGAACTACAGAAACAGGAAATATTGATGATCTTTCTGAAATAGGGAAAAAACTTAAAGAATTTGAAAGAGAAAAAGGATATAAACCTCATTTCCACGTAGATGCAGCACACGGAGGAGGCTTCATATTCCACCCTTCTTTTAATTCAAAAGATGGAAAATTAAAAGGAATTAATGAAGCAGACACAATAACTATGGACCCACATAAAATGCTCTATGTTCACTACAATGCAGGAATGCTTCTGGTGAAAAATAAAAAAGATATGGACTTACTAAATCAAGAAGCAGGATATCTGTTTAAAGAAGATGAAATATTTAACTCGGGAGAAAATAAAATTGAAGGATCCATGAGTGTAGAAGGAGTATATCAAACTTGGAATAGTTTGAACACAATTAGAAAAAGAGGATATCAAGTATTCCAAGAACAAAATCTTAGATTAGCTGAATATTTCAAAAACAACATAGAAAAAAAAGGATTTGAAGTTGAAAACGAACTAGATACAAACATCATCTGTTTTAGATATAATAATAACATACCTATAGAAGACATTAACTATATCAACAAAAATGCACAAAAAAATCTACTAGACTCGGGAAAAGCATACATATCTAATGACGAATTCAAAAGAAAAAAATCAGATGGAAACGCAGAAAAAATTGATGTGTTTAGAACTGTAATAATCAACCCATACATAACAAGAGAAAACATAGATCATATAATAGAAGAAGTAAAATTTAATGTCGAAAAAGTCAAACACGAATTAAAAGACAAATATCATAAAATAGCATTAAATATATAGGTGAAAAAAATGGCATCAAAAGAAATTCAAGAAAAAATAAATTATTTATCCAGAGGAACAGAGCAAATTATAACAAGAGAAGATCTGGCATGGAAATTAGAAAAATCTGAACGAGAAAATAGATCAATGATCGTGAAATATGGTGTAGATCCAACAGCCCCAGATATTCACCTTGGTCACTTAGTTCCAATAAAAAAGCTTAAACATTTTCAAGATATAGGGCATGAAATAACCTTCTTAATAGGCGATTTTACAGGAAGGATAGGCGATCCCTCAGGAAAAAGCTCTGGAAGAAAAGCCATGACTGAAGAAGAAGTATTAAAAAACGCGAACACATATAAAGAACAAATTTTTAAGGTTCTTGATGCTGAAAAAACAAATATTGTTTATAATAGTTCTTGGTTAAAAAATATGCATTTAGAAGAAACAGTAAAATTATTATCAAAAAATTCTGTTAATAATTTAATTAAAAGAAAAAGTTTTTCTAAAAGATTTGGAAAAGGAGAAACTGTTTCTGGTCATGAATTAATATACCCTTTTCTACAAGCATATGATTCGGTAGCGCTCAATGCAGACATAGAATTAGGAGGAACAGATCAATATTTTAATCTTATTTTCGGTAGAGATTTACAACCAAAATACGGACAAGAACCTCAAGTAGTAATAACAACGCCTTTATTAGAAGGCTTGGATGGAAACGAAAAAATGAGCAAATCTCTCGGAAATACAGTGGGAATAGATGAAAACCCTTTTGATATGTACAGAAAAATCATGAAATTAAAAGATAATCTTATTATCAAGTATTTTACTTTGCTCACAGACGTAGATGAATTAGAAATTGGACATTTAGAAATGGATATGAAACAAAACAGAGCACATCCTAAAGATGTAAAAAAAAGATTAGCAAAAACAATAACAACATATCTTCATTCAGAACAAAAAGCTAATGAAGCTGAAAAAGAATTTGAAAAAGTCTATAGACAAGGAAAATTACCAGAAAATATAAGGGATGTATGCGTTGAATATGACAATTCAAATAATGGAAAACTTACACCTATACAAATAATACGACTTTGCGATTTAGCAAGCAATAATGGAGAAGCTAGAAGCATAGTAAAACAGAGAGGATTTTCTATAGACTCAGCAATTATTGAAGATCCTAAAAAAGAAATATCCTTATATAATAACATGGTCGTGAAAGTTGGTAAAGAAAAATATGTAAGACTTAATTATAAAAAAAATGAGTCTTGAAAAATTTTTAAATAGTGAAGAAATTAAAAAATTTAAAGCAGTAAAAACAATATTTGAATACTCGATCAATAAATACAACATAAACGCAAACCAAATAATTGATTGTTGTTCAGGAAATGGATTTTTTGGATTAGACTTGCTTAGTAATAATTTTAAATATGAGGTTTTAGCAATAGATATAGAAAGAACAAAAAAAGCACGAAAAATTTATGACTATTTCAAAAAAAATAATCCTGTCAAAGTACAAAAATACAGATTTAAAAAAATAGACATATTAAAAGAAAAGTTTCCGAAAATAAATAATGGTTTGATAGTAGGCATACACACTTGTGGCATACTTACAGATAAAATAATAGAAGTGAGTGTTAAACAAAACACACCATTCATAATTTTACCTTGTTGTTATAATAAAAATAGACATTATTTTGAAAATTCTGGACAATTTTATGAAAATGCTGAAGAATCAATACATATGAACAGAATAAACTATTTAATAAAAAATAATGTGCACATAGAAGAAAATATTATTAAAACGATAAAAGCACCTATGAACAAAGCATTAATAGGAATCTTGAAAACATCTAATCAATAATATAGAATTCTGATTTTTTTTCTTTCAAAGAAGTTAGAGATTTTATTTTAGTAATTCCTTTTCTAGAAATAACATTCTTTATAAAATTATAGTATTCTTCCTGATCCTTCAACCTAACCTTTAATAATATTTCCCAATCACCAGTAATAATATTAATACTTTCTATCTCATCATATTTAGACAAGTCTTTTGCTATTCTATCAGGATCACCGTATTCCTCAGGAGAAAGATTGAGAAGAACAAAAACACAAAACCCCTCACCAATAAACTTATGATTAAAAATTGCTTTATAATTTTTCACAACATTTTCATTTTCAAGTTTTTTTATGTTATAATGAATTGTAGAAGAAGGTTCTTTCAATTTTTTAGCAAGTTTAGCAATCTGAGGCGTACAATAACCTGATCGCAATAAATCAACAAGCTTTTTAGTTATATCTTTCATCAAAACTGAATAATATTCAATTATTTATATGATTATCGGAATATTTCCAAAAAACGCACAACAAAATATATAATCCTGACGCATCAACATAAAATCATGAAAGTTGAAACAAAAACCACAACCACAACCACAATTGTTACAAATAGTTTCAACTATAAATATTATTAGAAGTCAGAATTAAATCTGGCTTGAGTTCTAAAAAAAAAAAATTCATACTAGATTTAATTCTTATAAAACCTCGCCTAGTTCAATTGGCAGAACATTCGGCTGTAGAAACCATTCGACGGTCCAAGAAACTTGGAATGGATGAAAAATGGTCAGCTGATACCGAAAGATTCCCGGTTCAAATCCGGGGGCGAGGATTAATAAAAACGTGAAAAAAAATGAAAAGAACAAAAATAATAGCAGAAGGAAACATATTTGGGAATATAGATGAAGATGAATTTTTCATAAAACAAAAAAACAAAAAAGAAGGAGTCTTCAAAAGATTTGAGTACTTAAGCATTCCATTTAGCATATTAAAAAAAGAAGAGTTATTCCAAAAAATAATACAAAGAGCAAAAAATAACAATACAAGTTTTGAAAAAGAAATAGAAAAAGACTCAAAAGCTAAAAAAATCATCGAACAAGTAATCAAACACATGGAAGAAAAACCAAGATTCACTAATCAAATATTAGACATGACTCTCCAGAAAATATACTTAACAGACAAAGCAATTGACAATATTCTCAATCAAACAAAAACATACAACACTAATCGAGAACTAGCAAAAACACTGATAAGTTGGGAATTGCTTTCAGACTTTTACTGCATAGAAGGACTAGTAGGTGGAGATGGAAAAAATAATCCTTTTAATAAAGGAGGGAAAAAATCGTTGGTTAGTGGAGGACTAGATGCTCTTGAAACAAAATTATACTCCTTAAAAGAACAAATGGATGAAAATTCATGGAAAAAAATAACTCTGAAACTATCATCCATAATAGAAAGAAGCTACAAACAAATAGATGAAGCTACAGAAACGCTCGGAATAGTATTTGGTAAAGAGAATAAGCTATCAAATAAAGAAATAATAAATTCAAATCAACTAATAGATGATATTAGAAAAACAACACTACAAACAAATTCGGACATCGGAAGCTTCTACAACGCACTAATAAGATTCCATAATTGGATGCCATCCAAACTCAAAATTAATGATATGAAAGGAGACACATACGACTCAATAGGTACACCAATTAAAAAAATACTTAATAAAACAAAAAACAAAAAAATATTAGAAAGCATATCTTCTATAAAAGATGCAACGTCACCTAAAGGTTTAGGCTTGATAACTTTACTAGAAAATGAAAAAATAGGCAATAAAGAAAAATTTGAGGTTGAACAACAAAAACAAAAACAAAAAATAAAAGAAGAATTAAAAAAAGAATTAAAAAAATATGAAATAATAAATCTTGAAGATAATTTATTCTACTCAGGAATGTGCGGTGGTAAATGGAAAGGAATAAAATTATTGTACGACACAAAAGAAGCATTAAACTTAAACTATAAAATTCCAAAAAGTAAAGTGATAACAACTAACGCAATAGAAAGAATATTAAATGAAAACAACATACTAGACGACATATACAATAATATATTTGAGATGAATGAAAAGACTAGAACAAACATAGAAAATAAAATAGAAAATATAAGTATGAATGAGGTTGAATTGGAAGATATGCCGGAAAACATAATAGCCCGATCAAGTATGTACGGAGAAGATGGAAGCACAAACTTTGCAGGAACATATGAATCAATATCTACAAAAAAAGAAAATATAGAGACTGCTATAAAAAAAGTAATGAAAAGTTATTTTAGTGAAGAAGCTATAAAAAGCAGAGAAGAAATAGGCCTAGCACATATTCCTGGAATCAACATAGTAATTCAAGAATTTATAAAAGGATCCGGAGGCGTGATCCATATTTCTGATAAAGAAACAAGAATTAGCTACGCATCCAGTCCAGAAATAGCAGTTAATGGAAATGGAAACACCGAAAAAATAGGAAAAAACATAGAACATGCGCTTCAAGGAACTTTCTTAGCTAACAACATCAACGACGTTAAACAACTCTACGAATTGTTCGGCCCCTTAGATTTAGAATACGTAATAAAAGAAAAAGATGTATACCTAACACAATTAAGACCTCTTCACATACTTCCTGAAGAAATATCAAAAATAGATAAAAATGCAAAAAGAAAAACAATAAAACACATAAATGAACTAAAAAATCAAAATCTGGAGCATTCTTGTGTTATAAGAATGGAATTTTTAGGAAGAGAAAATATAATGGATAAAGAAGGAGAAATAATGAATTACATTAGAAAAAACAGAAAATACATTTTAGGAATAGAAGGTCACATGACAAATACGCCGCACATACCAAATAAAATAAATTCACAATTTAAAATACCCTACCAAAAAATAAGTGAATAAAATGATTAACAAAAAACAAATTCAACAAATAAAAAAGTTTGGGGTTGAACTAGATTGGAACTTGACATTTGGAGGAAAATCTAAAGGTAATAGACATTTATTTAGAGCGCATAAAAAAGCACTTAATTTATGCGACAAAAACATAAGGAAAGACATAGTAGAAGCGGCAATATGGCTGCATGATACAAACCTAGAAAAAACAATAATCGGAAGTACTTTAGTCAACAAAAATAAAATAATAAAATTCTTAAAAAAAATAAAAATAAATGACGAAGACATCAAAAAAATAATGCACTGTATAGAAGCCCATGATGGAAGAATAAAAGCTAAAACAAAAGAAGCTATGATAGTGCATGATGCTGACACATTAGAAAAATCAGGTTCCCTAGGAATTATAAGAGAAACATGGAAAAAATCTCAAGCAGGATGGACAACTGAAAAAATAAGCAAACATCTAGAGAAACATTTATTAAAAAGAGAAAACAATATGTACACAAAAAAAGCAAAGAAAATAGCTAAAAAAAACAATCAAGAAATAAAAATATTTTTTGAACAGCTAAAAGAACAATTAAAAGAAAAATGAACCTCCCCGCACTGAAGTACGGGGTATCCAGCTTAGGCAAAGGAGCTGATTTTCCTTTGTTGATAGTAAGCGGGAAGCTTATTATCAGGTAAACTCCATTCACCTTGACTGTGGACAATATAGTTTTGAAT
>JAIPHP010000025.1 GCA_021735165.1 Candidatus Woesearchaeota archaeon | reverse complement strand
TTGGTACTTGCAAAGGCCTCTCCATTTCAGTTTTAGTCTTTACTTCGCCAGAAAACGTTAAATTAGTAGTTTGAGCAGTATTTATGCTGTTTAACAACAATAATCCTGATGCTGTCAAGATTACTTTTTCAAGGCCTTTCCTAAAGAAACTTTTTTTCTTCATAGTTTTTAACAGATCATTGAACAGGCTTTAAATACTTTACGGTCAAGCACCACTTAAAAGTGACTAAATGAGTTTTTTAAAGTGTTGGTTGTTTTTGAATTTGACTGGTGTTTTTTTAATATTTTAAGATATTTGAAAAGGAGCGGTTTTTTCTAACTAATTTGCTTAATTTTTATTGCACGCTAGCGAAAGGGGTTTAATGCCCTGACCTGCACAAAAATGTTCGTTCATTTTTGTTGTGCCAGAAACTTTGTTTCTGTGCATTTAGGGCGGAGATTTGTGAAGAAATCATTTTTGATTTCTGTGTACGAGAAACTTTTATTTTCTTAGCAGACTTAGAGCAGCGATTTTCATTATTTTATCACTACATAGTTACTATGGTGGAAAATTTTATAAATAACGAGTTATTTTCATATGAAAATGAAGAATTTAAAATTTTATGATATTACAAAAGAAGATTATGAGACGATAGTAAAAAACATAATCTTGTTAACAGGGAAAAAAGACGAAATAAGAAAAAGTTATGATTTATTTACAGAAATATTAGAACAAATAGAAGGAAATCATATATATGATGCCGATACAGGAAGATACAATCAATATATGGATGAACTAGAAAAACTTTCAGAAATGAAAAAAGAGTTCGTAAAAGCAATGTTTAACCCTGAGTATGTAGCAAACGCCACAAAAAAAATTCAGTTAAAATCACAAGAGCTTTCAGACAAATTATATTCTCAAGATAACACTAAACCAGAAAACAAAGACTCAAATATAAATATGGCTTATAAACAAAAATTCTTTAGCAATCTAAATTTTTGTAAGAAATTTGGTTAATTCAAAATATTTAAAAACAAGCATGTTTAATGTTATTATACTAATTTATATTGTTGTATTAATTTGTAATTATTTAAATTTGAAAAAAGAGGGGATTTTTATGGTAAGAATTGCTATCAATGGCTTTGGCAGAATAGGAAGAATGTTTTATAGAGCAACAATGAATGATCCTGAAATAGAAATAGTTGCGGTAAATGATCTTACGGATAATAAAACTCTTGCTTACCTTTTAAAATATGATTCTGTACACGGAACATTAAAAGAACAAGTAGACTATGATGAGGATTCTTTAATAGTTGCAGGAAAATCATTTAAGGTATTTGCAGAAAAAGATCCTGTAAACTTGCCTTGGAAAGATCTAAATATAGATGTAGTAGTTGAAAGTACAGGTTTTTTTAGAACAAAAGAACTTGCATCAAAACATTTAGAAGCTGGGGCAAAAAAAGTAATGATTAGTGCGCCTGCAAAAGGAGATGTTCGAACTTTTGTTAAAGGGGTAAATGAACATGATTATAGTGGAGAAGAAATAGTTTCTAATGCTTCTTGCACTACTAATTGCTTAGCGCCAATGGTGAAGGTTTTGGATGATAATTTTGGAATAGAAAGGGGAATGATGACCACAGTTCATAGTTTTACAGCAGACCAAAGGATTGTAGATGGTCCTCATAAAGATTTGAGGCGGGCTAGAGCTGCTTCACAGAACATAGTTCCTACAACTACGGGAGCAGCAATTGCTGTAACGCAAGTGCTTCCACACTTAAAAGGAAAACTTGACGGGATGGCTATTCGTGTGCCTACTCCTGATGGTTCTATTACTGATTTTACTTGTGAATTAAAACAAGAGGTTACAAAGGAGCAAATAAATGAACTATTTAGAAATGTTGCAAAAAATCATCTAAAAGACGTTCTTGAATATGTAGAGGAACCAATAGTTAGTACTGATATAATAGGTAATACGCATTCAGTTATTTTTGATGCTTTAAGCACAATAGTTTTAGAAGGCAAATTTGTAAAAGTAGTTGGTTGGTACGATAATGAGTGGGGATACAGTAATAGAATGGCAGATATGGCTAAGATAATAAGCAAATAAGCTTTTTATGTTGTTCTTTTTTTTTGAAATGTTTTCTTAGTGTTTTATTTATGGCTTGGTAGGAATAACTTTAATTTTTACTATTTTATTGCGCGCTAGCGAAGGGGGTTTAATACCCCGACCTTTAGGTCGATAGCACGCAATCTGAAAATCGCGATAAGCGACTGAGTCGTAATACTCCGTCCTTTAGGGCGGAGATAGACTCGGAGTAGCGATTTTCATTATTGTTTTATTCTTTGTACGTATTGCATTAGGTTTTCAACAAATTCTGTTTTTGCCATTTCTTTTATTTCAGGAAATCTTTTGTTTATATCATTAGTTATGGCAATCATGCCATCATTATTTTTCATGATTGTTTCAATTTCTTTGTTAGTTTGCATAATCATTTTGTAGGGAATCCAGTTTTCTTCGTTTTCTAGTTCTCTTAAGTCTCCATATAAGTAAGTCTCTTGTACATTGTTTGAAGGTTCATTTATTAGAGCATAGTTCATAAAGACATATCTTACGCTTAATAAATAAGGTTTATTGTTGCGGTTAATTATTTGTTTGTGTAGTGTTTTTGTTTCTTTGACTAATTTTTCTTTGTTTCTTACACCGACATCTTTTAAGAATAATAATTTGTGAAATTCATATAGTTGTGAATAATGCTCATTTTTTTCTATTATTCGTTTAGCTTCGTCTCTGTTTGAAGCATAAACAAATGCGTCATAATCTCCGTTTAGACAAAAAATTTTTTCTTTTGTATTATAAAATCGTTCTCCTGTCTGTGAGAAAAATCTGAAAGTTACGGGTATTTTATAGTTTGTTGTTCTTTTAGGATATGCGCTAGATACTAGCACAGCTGTCAATCCATTAGCTGATTTTATCATGAAAGGGTTCATTCTTAATGGTTTGTTTTCAAACAGGTTAGTGCGTGTTTTCATTTTCTTTTATGAATATTAGTGCGTGTCCGAAAGTGGATCTAACCTTAATAAAACAGTGTATTCCTTAAAGTTCCTACTTCCTGCAACCCCTCAAACGCCGACTCTCACACTTAGAGCTGCTCCATTCCTGGCCTGACTCGATTCATATAAGTGACGACCAAGAGGGACAGGAGATCAACAGTTCTCCAAGGACTGCTTTACTAAAGCAGACCTCCTCTCGGACTTCGTCCCCCACGTAAAGCCGGTTTTGGGTTACAAGGCACGGCTACCGCCCCGGACTAGCATCGTTAGTAAATGAGTGTTGTTTTATAAATCTTTACAGAATTATTGATTATATGGAAATTTATTGTTTTTTTTCATCAAGTTTATAAATGTTCATAGATTTCTTTTACTTCTCAAAAATAGAAAATAAAATGATGCAGGGAAAAAAATGAATATGCAAGCACTAATAAAGGACACAAAACAAATAAATAACTTTTTGGAGATTGGAGCAGATGTACTAGAACAATGCGATTTTGATTGGGAAACCTATACGCATTTAACAGCGATGGTGGAAGAACAGACTAAAAATAATTCTGGGAAAGAAACAATTTTTAATCTTTTAAAAAACCAAGATATATATGAAGATATGCTTTATGTTGGAAAATATTTAGGTGACTTAGATAATCATTCAGTAAACCTAAAACCTAGCGTATTTGAAAAAAAATTCTTATCAGATACAGAAAAAAACAAAATTCAATTTTTGAAGAACTATTTATCCTCAAAAAGATCTCTTAGTTATAATGCAGAAGTAATAGCATCAAATATTTTAAACGATCATCATAATTTAAAAGATTATTTTACTGGAAGAAATCAATCTCTTGAGAGATCTACAGTATTGAAACATTTATTGCAGCCCTCTAGTAGCATAATTATTGATGAATCCATCAAAAATATTTACAAAAATGATGGTTCTTTAAATGTTGGTAAAATGGTTGAAAAATATGCGATAGATATAGCTCATCTTCAATCAGTATTTTCTAAGGAACAAAGAAAAAATTGGGAATTTGCTAATAAACTATACAAAAAAGTAAATAAAACTAACTCAGTTCCGGGTTTTGAAAAAAATGGGCTTTCTCCCATAGAACTCTATGTTGTAACTGTGGGATATGGTTTTTCTGAAGGAAAAATAAATTTAGGCGAGTAAAAAACATTATAAACTTCTTTTCTTTTCTTTATATTTATGAGTTATGAAATTACTTTTTTAGGAACGAGCAGCATGGTTCCAACAAAAGATAGGAACGTACAATCAATCTACTTAGAATACAATGGAGAAGGTATTTTAATTGATTGCGGTGAAGGAACACAAAGACAAATGAACATAAAAGGAATCAACCGGTTAAAAGTAAAAAAAATTCTTATAAGTCATTGGCATGGAGACCACGTTTCAGGTCTTATAGGTTTAATTCAAACCATAGGGAATGGAAACAGAGAAGAACAATCAAAACTAACAATATACGGACCTCTCGGAACAAAAAAACACATGGAACACTTACTGCAAAGTTGCATCTTTGATCTGAATCTTGACTTAGAAATAAATGAGCTAAACATAAAACAGAAAAATGTGATTTACGAAAATGAAGATTACATGATAGAAGCAGCACCATTAGAGCACAGCACGCCCTGTCTTGGTTATTCATTTATAGAAAAAGACAGAAGAAACATACAATTAGCAAAAGCAAAAAAACTCGGATTAAGAGAAGGACCCAATCTTGGAAAACTTCAAAGAGGACACTCAATAAAACACGAAGGAAAAGAAATAACTCCTGATATGGTAAGCACAATAAAGAAAGGAAAGAAAACAACATTCATACTTGACACAGGCCTAACTGAGAATTGCTACTTGCTTGCTGAAAACAGCGATTTGCTTATTTGCGAGTCAACACTTTCAATAAAGCTTGCTGAAAAAGCAGAATTAAGAAAACACATGACTGCACAAGGAGCAGCGCAAATAGCAAGCAAAGCAGGAACAAAAAAATTAATACTGACGCACTTCTCACAACGCTATACAACACTCCACGACTTAGAAGAGGAAGCAAAAGCAGTATTCCCAAATACGGACTTAGCATTCGATTTCATGAAGGTCAAATTATGAGTTTCCAAGAAAAAAATACGGATTCATATTATTAAAAGAGTCTATTACTGATATTGATGATTTAGGAAATAAAACATTCAAATCTTATGGAAAAAAAGAAAACTTGGCAATAATAGAAAGATTCCTGGGACAAACACATATATTAATACCTAAAGAAATAAAATTGCGAGGCGAAACTTTAGCAGAAATAATAACAGAAGAATATAAAATAAACAAAAATTTATTTGAAGCTGTGATTTTAACAAAGGGTCCTAAAGTTTCATTCATATATGTGCCAATTCCTGGAAGAGAATTTAAAGAAGAGAAATTCTGGAGAATGTTTAATGACGACATAAAAAAATATAATGAACAACTAAAAAAAGATCCAAAAGCAATACACCCAAATTGGTATTACCCAGAAAACTTAGTCAAAAGAATATACGAACTTAAATAATGATCACTTCAATTTCTTAAGAATCAAATACGCTCCGAATAAGATCAGAATAACAGGCCAAACATAGTTTAAGTTGAACCAATAAAATATATCCTTTCCAATCAAAGCCAATCCTATTATGATCAGAATTATTCCTGTAAGTATTTTTCTTTTAGCAAGTAAATATATTCCGTAAACCAGAAGTATTACTGGAACAATCATCCACAAGCTAAACCATGGAATAAAATCTCTGAGAAGATAAGCAGCACCTATAAGTATAAGAATAATGCCCATTATGCTTACATCTTTTTCTACACGACTCTTTTTTTTCTTGTGAACTTCTTTTTTTTCAACCATTTCATACATAATAGTTTTAAAGTTTAAAAAACTTTATATATCAAAAGGTATTTACTATAGGATGACAAAAGGATTTATTAGGTATTTTACTCTTAGTGCAAAAATAAACGGGGACAAACAAAATTACTCAGGAGTTTTAGAATTTAATAAAAAAGAAAAAAATCACAATTTTGTTACAGGCGTTTTGGAAAGTTTGGCTGCTAAATATGAACTTAACGGCGTTTATTTTACTATGGATAATGAAATAAGAACATTAGATTTCGTAGTTTATGATAATAAAGAAAAAGAGTCACCGTTCATGCTTCATTTTGTAAAAGATTTTCAAACCAATATTTATGATGTAGAACTAATTAAAGGAAGTATGAATTTTAAATTTTCAAAAGAGCTCATGCCTCAACACGTATACTTAAAATTACACGAATTATATACGCATAATCTTAAAAAACACATTGGAATGACAACTTTAAAAGAATGTTTTGATTAACTACATGTGAAAGTCAGAAAGATTCATCTTTTAAGGTGGTGATTGGGTTGTTTCAGCAATTTTTTTTACATTGCTTCTAATCTTTTTATTCTATCTTCTATAGGTGGGTGGGTAGCAAAGAGTCCTGTCATGAATCCTTTCTTTTTCTTGAAAGGCGAACTTATAAACAAATGAGCAGTTGCTCTGTTTGCTTTATCAACTAACGGATCCGGATCTTTTGCTATTTTTTTTAATGCGCTTGCAAGTCCTGGCGGATACCTTGTGAGCACAGCACCTCCCGCATCCGCAGCATATTCTCTTTTTCTTGATATTGCAAGTTTTATCATCTGCGCTATTATCGGTGCAAGTATTGCAAGAGCTATTGCCACAACTATCATAATTATTTGACCCTGACCGCCACCTGAATCTCTTTTTCCGCCTCCAAATATGAAAGATCTTATCATCACATCTCCTAACAATATTATTACTCCCGTCATCACTGCTGCTATCATCATTGCTCTTATATCATAATTTTTTATATGGCTCATTTCATGTGCTAATACGCCTTCTAGTTCTTCTCTATTCATTTTTTCAAGAAGTCCTGTTGTTACAGCTATTGCGGCATTATTTGGATCTCTTCCAGTGGCAAATGCATTCAACGCAGAGTCTTTAATTACATATGCTTTCGGAGTTGGTATTCCTGCTGCTAATGATAAACCTTCTATTGTGTGGAAAAGATACGGGTATTCTTTTTTAGTTACAGGTTTTGCCCCTGTCAAACCCATTATCATGTTTGCTCCTGAAAACCACGAAATCAAAGAATATATTATAAGAAATATTCCTGCTAGTATTAGTCCAAAATAAATGTTTCCTATCAGAGCTAATCCCAGAACTGCTCCTAATATTCCTATTAGTATTACAAACATCAAAAATAGGAACAAGGATTTCAAATTATTGTTTCTTATTTCATCAAAGTTAACGAGCTTTTCTGACATCAGGACACCTCAAGAAAAACCCAAAAAAATGTGAGCAAAAAATGTTGCTCTGGGTTTTACTTCGCAAAACTTTAGAAAGATACCTTGGGTACTTTCTTTTCTTCTTCTGGTGTTTTGAAGAATTGTTCCTCTTTGAAATTCAACATTCCTGCAAATACGTTGTTTGGAAACAATTCTATTTTTGTGTTAAATCTCATCACCATGTCGTTGTAGTGTTGTCTTGAGTAAGCTATTTTATTTTCTGTTCCTGATAATTCTTCTTGCAATTGTAGAAAATTTTGATTTGCTTTTAGATCAGGGTAATTTTCTGCTACTGCAAACAAGCTTTTTAATGTATCAGATAGCATGTTTGATGCTTCTGCTTTTTTCTCTATGGTTCCTGCAGTCATAACTGCTGATCTTGCTTGGGTTACTTTCTCAAAAGTTCCTTTTTCATGTTTTGCATAACCTTTAACTGTTTCTATTAAGTTAGGTATCAAATCGTTTCTTCTTTTTAATTGTACATCTATTTGACTCCAACTGTTTTTTACTTGGTTCTTAAGTCTTACCAGTGCGTTGTATATTGCTATTATTAAAATAACAACTATTGCCACTATTGCTAATATTATCCATTGCCACATTTTTATTACACCCCATTATATTTTTGTTGCTAATATTATATCTTCGGCTTTTACGGTTTTTCTTCCTGCATGTGCAGAATATTTCGTTGCGCCTTCGCCTATTTTTTGTGCATATTCTTCTAGTGCTTGTTTTAAAGCTGATTTTGCTTCTTCAGAAACTCTATGTGCGCCTGCGTGTTTTAAAAGACGTTCCATAGCTGCTAAAGGAATTCCTTTCTTATTTGGCATTATTACCACCCAAAGAGCTCAAATTGAGCTGTTTTTATAAATTTTATGGTATGAAATGGCTTTTTTTGAAATTAAGTGTGCTTAATGATGCTTTTTCTTATCTTTTGAAGTTCTGATTTGTCGAAGCAATTTATCTCCATTTTACTGTAAAGTCCTGAAGGGGATGTGCTTGTAACGGGAATCCATCCAGATGCAGATCCACATGTTCCTGAGAACACTTTTTTATCATCTGCAGTAAGCAAAAGGTTTGAAGCACTTACAAGCTCGGTTCCTGCAATATATGCCCCTTTTACATACGATTTTTTTCCTTCTTTATTTATGAGTATAGCAGTTTCAGGAACTATGTTGTGAAGTGCCATGTCTGGCATAGTCCATCCCGAACCTTCTTCTCCTTCGAATATGATTCCATAGTTTTTCTTTTCTTTCTTAAGTGTTTCAACAAGTTGTTTTTCCATATCTTCATAATTAACAGTTTTCCTGGAAATGAGTTCTAAATTGCTCATTCTTGCTTCTGGGATATTGGTTCCTTCAGCTCTTCCATGACCGTTTGATGTTTTATTAAAATATCCTGCTGATTTTCTGCTGTGTAGAAAATCTTTTACAATTCCATTTTCTATGAGTAAGACTTTTTTTGATTTTACTAATTCATCGTCGTATTCATAAGAACCTCGATAATTTTTTTTTGTGGGATCATCTATAAGAGTTATGAATTCGGGAAACATTAGTTTGTTAACGCTGTGAATATGTTGTGATTGTGATGCTCCAAAGCCATCTTCAAGGACATTATCTCCTTCAAGAGCATGACCTATTACTTCATGCCAGTATATTCCGTGAATGTATCCATTCATTATTACAGGGTATCTATCATGTTCTATCCATGGAGAATTAGCTATTTGTTCTGCAATAGAAATTTTTTGTTTTATTATTTCTTTTGCATAGCGGGATATTTCATCGTATTTGTCTTCAATATTATCCAATTCATATTTTTGGGATAATTCAATTGTTTTGACGAATTTCATTATTTCTCTTTTTTTGGTTAATACGTCTATATCAAAGTACATTCTAAGCATGTTGTCGGACAAATATATTTCAGAATTTTCTGAATTGGTCATATATTTGTCTTTTTTTTCAAAAATTAAAGATATCAGTGTTCTTGTTTTTTTATTTCTTTTGAACTCTGCTGAAATTTCTTTTGCTATTTCCGAAATGAATTTCTTATCTATGATTTTGATTTTTGGAGTTTGGTAATGTTTTACAGAGGGATGTTTTTTTAGAAAATCATAAAATCCTCTTTCTTCACCGTATCCATCGCTTTCAGAATCTTTTTCTTTTAGGTTGTCTATGGCTTCCCAGTATGCGTTATCAATACTCGTTAAGAATATGTTTTTCAAATTATTTGTTTTTTCTAGAAGTATTTTATCTGCGACATCTGATCCTCTGGCTCCTCCGTTTTTGTTACCAACCCAAGCTTCTGTTCTTGAATTTATAGTTGGTATGTCAAGGTTGTTAGTTATTGCGTAAAGATCTCCTGCTTCTGCTTCTGCTATGTATTTTGAGGATAATATAGATGTTATTGATGCGTAAAATGCTTTTTGTCGGGGATCCTTTGATTTTAGCACTTTAAGAGGCTTAGCAGACATTGTTTTTTGGATAGCTTCCTTTTGTTTTTTAAAAATTAATTTTTCCATATTCATCACTGTTTTCACTTTCTAGTAAGCATTTATTTATAATGTTTTCTGGAAAAGCTTAAAAATGCTTGTTAAATTAATTATTTTTATGTCAACAAAAAGTAGAGGGAGTAATGCTGAGCGCGATTTGATTCATAAGTTTTGGGCTGCTAGTTGGGCAGCTTTTAGATCTGCGGGTAGTGGGAGTTCTAAGTATCCTTGCCCAGATATTGTTGCTAGTAATAATGTTCGTAAGATTGTTTTGGAAGTTAAGTTGACTACGGAAAGCAAAAAGTATTTTATGGGTAAGGAAATTGAGGAGTTGCAGGAGTTTGCAAATGTTTTTGGTGCTGAGCCTTATGTTGCAATTAAATTTTTTAGGCAGGAGTGGGTTTTTTTGACTTTGGAGGATTTGGAGAGTAGTGGTAAGCATTTTGTTGTTTCTAATGATTTGGCTAAGAGACGCGGTTTGAGTTTTGATGAGTTAATTGAAGTTTGAGGCGTAATTCTTTTAAAGTAGTGTTTTTTTCCGGTGTTTCTTATGGATTGGAACTTAGTTGAAAGCGTGGATGATTTAGTTTCTAGGAAGGAACGGAAAATTAATAGTTCTTTGCAAAATAATGCTTCTGATAAGTGTCCTTTTTTGGAAAGGTTGGGGTCTTATTTCTTTTTTTGTGGTGTTAATTCTAAAGATTTTGTATTGAGATTTGAACCGTCTAATCCTGTCATTAAAAACAGGCTTTGTTCTGCAGAACTAGGTTTATATTGTTTAAACAAATATTCAGATTGTAAAAAATATTTGAATCTTAGTGAGGATGTTTAAGTAGTTTGTTTAGTTTTTTTTAAGTATACTTCAAAGAATATTGCAATTATTATGGAAATTGTTAGCAGTAGCCACATCATTGTTTCTTTTGGAATTAAAGGGCGGGCTATTAGTACTATTGTCACGATTAATAATGTGTATGTTGCTCGAAATTTTAATAGGCGCATTCTATTTTTTGTGTTTTTTATTAGTTCAGTGTTTATTTTTTTGTATTCTTTAAAGTCAGCTTTTTTTATTTTATTTAATCTAATTATGTTAGTTACTATTATGTATATTATTAAGAAGAATATAACTAGAGCAGATATTGTGCTTAATGTGTAACTGTAGTAGTTTCCTATAAATAATGTTATTATGCTGATTATTAGGATAATTTGTGCAGTGATTTGTTTTTTTTGAAAATTCATTTATTTTTTGTTTTTTTACAACTTTATAAATGTTTTTTTGTGGGTGTGTTGTGTCCTAAGTTTTTTACCAAGAAACAGATCTTTAACGTGTTCCACGTTATGTTTTTCTTAATTGAGCTTTAAGGGCAATACAGATATTTGGGATACGTTCTTTAGTGAGGGGGATTTGGTAATTGCGCTTCATATGGTTTTGGTGTAAGAATATATTTTGATTAGAAAATTTATATTTGTGTTTTGTATAGTGGAAATTGAATTTTCCACGTGGTTCCTTCGTTTGGTTTGCTTTTTAGTTCATAGTTTATGTTTGATTTGTTAAATGTTTTTATTAGGTCTTTTAGTCCTAGTCCTGTGCCTTTTTCGCCGTTTGTTCCAAGGGTGCTTTCTTTTTTCATTTCATATATTTTTTGTATGTCTTCTTCATACATTCCTTCTCCAGTGTCTTGTATTGTTAGTTCAGCATAATCTTTTTCAGATTTTAAATAGACATTTATTTTATTGTTTGAGTTTGGCGTTGTAAATTTTATTGCGTTTGATAAAATATTTGATATTGCAAATTCTGTGAATTCTTTGAAGTAGTTTATTTCAGCATTTTGTATGTTTATATTCATTTCTATGTTTTTTTGTTGTAAGTGCGCTTCGTATTTGTTGATCGTTTTTGTTATTAGACTTGATAGTGAAAATGTTTCATGTTCTGTTTTTATTTCTTTTGAAAGATATATTTTGTTTGTTGCATCTTCTGTTAAATCAACTACTATTTTTTTGACATGGTTGTATATTCTTGTATTTCTTGCGGAGATAAATCTTGCGAGTTTTCTTGTAGTAATGTTAAAAATCCTTGTAGTGCTTGTAGTTTTGCTTTTTGTTCGTGGGCGTATCTTACTATTTGGTCATCTGTTAATTTTTGACTTTTTTTTATTTTTTTTATCATTTGGTTTTTTTCAAGTCCTATTGATATGTAGTTTGCTAGTTGTCTAAAAGCATAAAGGTCTTCTTGTAATATTGCTTTTTCGTTGTCGTAGCTTTGTATTGCTATTAATCCTTTGGATTCTTTGTTTATTATTAGCGGGGCGCCTAACCATAATTTGGGTATTGAACCTATTGGTTCTATTTCTTTTTGTTCTATTAGTTTTTTTATTTGTTGTGTATTATATAACTGGGCTTTACTTTGTTTTATTACGTGTTCTGTGAGTCCTTTTTTTATTATTCTATTTTCTACTAAAGGATTTTCTGTGTCTTGGTAATACTCGAATTTTAAATTTTGTTTTTCTTTATCAAGAATTGCGATGTACATATTTGGCACATCAAATGTTTCGTATATGAATGAGTAGATTTTTTCATAGATTTGTTCTTTTTGTATGCCTTTTAGGAAGTTTTTGAGGAGTGTTTCGTTTAGTTCATTTACTTTTCTTGATTTTACTTCGGAAGTTATGTCTTGGACTGTTGATAAAATTAGATCTGTGTTTTTTATTTCGTAGTTTTTTGCAGTTATGTATTTTTTTCTGCCGTCAATTGTTCTTAGGGGGAATTCTTCCCATGAGGGGTTTTTTATGGTTGGATTTGCTAGTTTTTTCATAACAGCTTCTTTTGCTTGTTGGTCTTTTTCATATACTTTATCTAGGAATGTTGCAACGCTTTCATCTGATTCTAAAGGTGTTTGATATATGTGCTTGAATTGTTCATTTATAAAAATTGCTTTGCCTGTTGTTTTTTTGTGGATTGCGAATCCTAAGGGTAATTGTTCTAGTAAAATCCTTAATACTTGCGTGTTTGTTTCGTATTCTGATAATATTGCTTCAAGTGCGTTTTCAGTTGTTTTATTTTTGTGGTTCATAGTACTTTTATTTTTTTTGCGTTTTGATAACTCTTCTAAAGTGGTGTAAAGAAGATTGTTTTATATGTGTTTTCTTTTGAGTATTGCAAGTTAAGGATTTTCGTTGCAGGTTTAGTTTTTTTTTGAAGTTTTTAGAGTTTTATTTTGTTTGGGTCAAATATGTATGTGTTTTTTGTGTCAAAATATCCGCACATGAAGTTTTTTAGGGGTATATTTGTTCTTTTACTTAGCATTAGCGCATAAAAGTATGTTTGTGTATCCGCGTATTTTTCTCGGTGCGCGTTTGGTTTGTAGTCCCATATCCATATTTTCCCATCGTTTTCTATTCTTATTAGGTCTATGTGGCCTGTTAGGGGCAGGTTTGTTTTGAATATTTCTTCGTAGTTTTCTAGTTCGTTTGGTTGGAGCCAAATCGGGGTTTCTATTGCTATTGTTTTTTCGTCATATGCTAGCATGAACATTTGCACGTTCATGTGCGCTTCATCGTAGTAATTTGAGTCCAGGCCTATTCTTGCTAGTATTTCTACTTGGTTTGATTCATTTTTTAGTTTTGAGTTTAATTTGAATTTTAGTATTGATGATCTTGGTCCTTTTAAGAAGTGTTCGTGTGGACAGTTTGTTAGCATTTTGTGCAGGTAGTCTTTTAGTTTTTTGTATTGGGGTTGGCATAGTTTTTCTGTTTTGTGTCTGTGTATTCTGTAGTGGTAGTATCCGTGCGTGTTGTGTTTTAGTGCTGTTTTAAGAATCATTAGAGAAAGTATAAAAAAAAGGTTTAAAAAAGTTTGGGTTTATTTTCTTTTTTTCTTTTTTGTTTTTTTCTTTGTCGTGGCTTTTTTTGTTGGTTTTTTTATTCCTAGTGCTTCTTCTAGTCTGTATTCTTCTTGTTCTATTTTTTGTTCTTCTTGGAATATTTTGGTTACTAGAGCTTCTATGTGTATGTCTATTCTTGCTATTCTTCTTTCTAGTAGTACTAAAATTCTTAGACTGTAGACTATTGCTGCTAATGTTCCTATTATTGTTGCTAGGATTATTGTTTCTAAGGATTGCATTTTTTGAACACCTCTTTTTTTTGCGATCTGTTAATTGAACGCTTTGCTTGAATATTTACTTATTATTGCTTCTATTTAGTATTTAAAGTTTTTGGCTTTACTGGTTGATAATCAAAAAGTTTATATATAGAGAAAATCTTTTTGTGAGTATTGAATTATTATATTGTGATATAAGGTGGTGGTCAATTATGTTGAAAATGAAAAGAATTACGGAAACTTATGAAATGAGAGTTTTTACTGATCAAGGCGATTATTTCGGGGATATTGAGGAGTCTATTGTTACTAATACTAAGATTTTTGGTTGGAAGGTTAGGGCTACTAAGAATAGTTTTTTGAATAAGATTTTAGGTAGTGCTAAAGGTGTTATTGTTCCTCATCAGCTTGTTAAGAGTATAGGAGATATTATGATTATTAGCAAGTCTGCTGTGCCTAGTTATAATCCTGATGATGAATAATTTTTTTTAGGCTTTTTTTAGTTTAATTTTGTGCTGTGTGTCGTTTTCTTTATTGTATTGTTGCAGTTTGTTTGCCAGAATTGCTATTTTTGCTTTGGTTTGTGGGGTTTGTGTTTGTAATCCCCATTTTGTGTCATGGTAGAGTTCAGGTATTTTTGTTGTGATTTTTTGTATTTCGAATATGTTTTGTTCTTTTATGTTTATGAAGTATTTTTGTTTTAGTGGTGTTGTTTCTTTTTGAATGTCTGTGCTTCCTGTTATTGTTTGTTCTGTGAGGTTTTCTTTTAAGTATGTTGTTATTTTGTTTGTTATTTCTGCGTGTAGGGCTTGGATTGTTTGTTGGGTTTTGGGGGTTAGTTGGTAGTTGTTTTGTGTTGCTTCTTTTATTTTGTAATATGAGCCTTTTTCAAATGTGTAGTTTAATTCTTTTAAGAGGTCTTTTTTTGTTATGTCCCATATGTCTAGGAGTTTTTGTTTTTGTTCTTCGTTTAGATGTGTTGTTTGTTTTAGTTCTTGGTTTATTTTTAGTAATGTTTTTTGCGTTAGGTAATGTGTTTTTGTGAATTGTGTTTCTTGAAGTGTTTCTGCTTCATTTTCTATTATATCTTTTATGTTTGTGAGTTTTGGGTTTAGTTCTGTTTTGTTTTGCAGTTCTAAGAACTTTCGGTTTTGATATTTTTGGTTTTGTTTTTCTAATTCTTCTAAGTCTTTTTTGTTTTGCGTTTGTATTTTTGTTTGTTCTTCTTTTAGTTTTTTGTCTAATTCTATGTATATTTTGTTTTTTTCGTATATTTCGGGTTCTAAAAAGTTTTCTTCGTAGTTTTTTTTATTTGTGCTTAGAACTAAGAAGTTTTCTTTTATGTTGTTTATTGCATTTTTTAGTTTTAGTGTTTCTTGTTTGCTTGTTAGTCGGCTTAGATATTCTAGTTCCGTTTTGTTTGTTTTTTTGTATTTGTTGTTTTTTAAGTTTTTTAATATTTCTTTATCTAGTAAGCCGTATTTTAGGAGTTCTTTTTGTGTTGTGTTTAGTGGGTTTTTTAGTTCGTATTTTTTTTCTATTATTCTCTCTTCCAGGTTTGATGTTGTTGTTTGGTTTAGTGTTTCTTTTGGTTCATATTCGTCTTTTCTTAAGTATTTTAGTTGTGCTTTTATTTCTTTTTCATCAATTTCAGGATTTTCTTTTTTGAAGTTTTCTAGGTATTTTGCTTTTCTGTATTCGATTATTATTGCGTTTATTGTTTTTTTGAATTCTTCATGTTGCTTTAGTATTAGTTCTTTTTCTGTTATGTTTTGTGTTTCTTTTTGCATTATTTGATTTTCTTTTAAGGTTTCTTTGATTATTTTTTTGTTTGTTCTGTTTAGTGTTGCGTCATAAAAAGTTTTTTTGATTGATTGATTTTCTAAGTCATATATTTTTTCTTTGAAAAATTCTAATGCTTTTTCGTAATCTTCTTTATTTGTTTGCGTAGAGCTTATGTATTCTTCGTTTAGTTTTTTTCTTAGGAAGATTATGTTTGTGTTAACGAATCTTTGTATGTCGTCTAAGTTAAGATATTTTTTTTCTTGTATTTTTTTTATTTGTTCAAGGTCGGGGTAACCGTATTTTTTTATGAATTCGTTTTCAGGTTTTAGCTTTGCTATGTGTTCTGCGTCTTTTAGAAGTGGTTCTATTGCTTTTATGCTGAATTTTTTTCTTTTTAATACGTATTCTAGTAAAAGAGTGTATCTTAATTTTCTTAAGGGTTCTGCTAATTGTGAGTTCATAGAGTTTGCATATTCTAATATTATTGGTTCTATTTTTTCTCCTTGTTTTTCTAGTTTTTTGATGTAACTTACAGGTCCTCCTGATGGGTCTAAATTTAGCAATTCTTTGTCTGTTTCTATGTCAAATGTTATACCTTGAGCTATTAGAGCATCTAATTTTTTGTATGTTTCTTGCGTTTTTTTGTCTAGTCCTATTATTGCGTGTATTTTTTGTCTTTCTCTTGGTGTTGTGTAATTTTTTAGTGTTTTTTCATTTTCTATAAGATCTTCTATGTTTCTTTCAAAATTATATCTTGATTTTTGATTTGATTGCTTTGTTTCTTTTTGAATTTCTTTTTTTTCTTTTTCCAAAAATTCAATTTTTTGTTTTAAAATTTTATATTCGTCTGTTAGTTTTATTTTGTTTAAAGTTTTAAATATTGTAGGAATTATTCTTTTTCCAGATATTATACTTTCATTTGTAATTTTACTTTTTACCCATACATAAGAGTCATACAAATCTTGTTGGCTTAATGAAGTTCCTCTTTTTTCCTTTTCTCCGCTATTTCCTCCTAAATCTATTTCTAAGAATTCTGTATTATTTATTATTTCTAGTAGGTTGTCTGTGCCTAAATATTGCAAAAATTTATCAAGCCATCTAAAATCAGCACCTTCTTTTTCTGTGTATTCTTCTAAATATTTTTTTCCTATTTTTGGATTTGAATTTTCCAATTCTAATTCTAATAATTTTTTTGTTCGTGGATAATATTCAACCATGTTGTTAAGATAATGCTTTTTTATTTAAATAATTTCTACTTAAAAGTCGTTATATTTTCGGAAATGTTTGAAAATATTGTGTTTTTGACGAAAATAGACCGTTACTTGTTTGTCGTTTTTAGTATGTCTTGCAACGCTTATTCATATTCTGTTTTGGTCGGAAACTATGTAAAAATAAAATTTATAAAGAAAAGACGTTGAAATAAACTTATGAGTATGAGACGAATAAGTTTGTTGTTTGGTTTCTTGTTATTCTTAGTTTTAATGATTTTAAGTGTTAGTGTGTTATCCCAAAACTATTTCCCTACGGTGAGTTAAATCAATGTATGAAACTCACAAGAGGGAAACTCATGGAAACAATTAGGCGAAAAAACGAGGGTGAAACTACTTATCAAGTTCGTAAAATTGCTGGCGTGAG
>JAIPHP010000024.1 GCA_021735165.1 Candidatus Woesearchaeota archaeon | reverse complement strand
ACTTTCATGTGTATTCACCTCCAAACGTAGCCGTTTGGAGCTTTCAAAGAAGTAGGAGGTATAAAAGCAAGACGAATTAAACGCAATTCCTCCCACGCTTAAAAGCGTGGGTATCCTTGCTAGGACATTACAATGAACATAATAAAAGACCCAAAAGAAAACAAAATAAAGCTAAACACAAAAAGCATACTTATTAGTAGAGATAGCAGTAAAAAAACCACGAATCAATACCGAACATTGCTAATAAAATGCTTTGATCAAAACAATCCTCATAAAGTACCAGACTTATTTCCAAAAACACAATACGAATTTACAAATACAGAAAAAATAAGACTAAGAAGATTAAATGTATCGTACTACTTAGAGGGAAACGACATAGTAATAAATGACTTAGAAGAAGCATACATAATAAAAGAAGGAAACAACATAATACTAAAAGGATACCAATACGAAATGGAACACAGAGAAATAAAATGAACTCGCAAGAGCTCAAAGAAAACCTACAATTTCTAAACGAAAATGAAAAACTAGAATACATAATCCAACTAGGAAAAGAACTTTTACCAATAAAAGAAAAAAAAGAAAAAAACAAGATACGAGGATGCACATCTAACGCTTATATAAAACTAATAAAAGAAAACAACCAACTAACAATTCAAGGAGACGCAGACTCAATAATAGTAAAAGGATACATAAAAATAATACAAATACTAACAGACAAAAAAACAAAAGAATACTTGCAAAATCAACTGGAAAAAGATATACTAAATTTAATAAAAGAAACAAAACTTGATATAAATATGTTGCCAAGCAGAGCAAATGCATTTTCAAACATGATACAACACATAAAAAAACAAGCAGAAAAACTATAGCTCAATTCTTTTCTTAGTTGCAGGATGAATTTTACAATCATAATTCTTAACATGCTTCCAGCCTCTGGGAAACTCCCTGCAAATCTTAGGCCTGGTTTTATGAATGGTGCAACCAATTTCCTCATCAAGAAAAATGCACTCCTCCTTATCTTTTTTATGAATCAAAAAAACACCAAATATTGCCCAGCGCTCAAGACAAAGAATAATATCATATCTTCCTTCTTTTTTCCAACGATCAACATCCTCTTGATAAATAAGAATCTTATTATTCTTACAACATTTATGACACGAACCACATAGATTTACAGACATGAAATAAAAACCAGAAAAACAAATTTAAATAATTTGCTAAGAACAATTAAAACATACAAGAAAAAAAGAAAAAAAAGTTACTTTTCACTCAAAAGTTTTTCTAAATAAGATATGCCCTTAAAACTTTCTTCATGATCCTTTCTCCGTATTTGCAACCACGTCTTCCAGGTCTCAATTTTTCTCTCAGGAACAAAATAAGTGCATGCATTTATAAGCTTTATAGCAGCGTCATATTTTCCACTACATATCGCATTGTCAATTCTATTAATATACTCCTGCTTTGGAGAGAGTTCTTTCTTTTTGTGCGTCGTCCTATGTGTTGAATAGTCTCTAGACATACTTGGCTGATAAAACATCAATGCACCTACACAAATCATAATACTTAAAATTAAACTTATCATTTTACAATACCTCCTAAATTTATTTGTATGCTTAATCAGAAGAAGCTATTTCATCGCCAAAAAATAACAGGTTTTTCAGACCCACCACAAAGAAAAACGACTTATAAGCAACATTACAACTACTTAGAATATAAAAAAACCGCCAAACCCAAAAACAAGGAATGCTCTCATACAAAAAACTACTCGCCTCGAATTTAAATAATTTGCTAAAAAACAACTCAAATGATACCATTACACACACAGAGATACTTTTTACATAAAGAACTAAAAAAAGAAAAAAAAGGTTTACTTAAATAAACCTGTAACCGTCTTATCAAACAAAAAGAAATACACAAAAAGACCATCATAGACAAGACTTAATATTGATCCTGGCAAACTAAACAAAGCTCCAATAAACCCAAGAATTGCCAAAATAGATAATAAAATTCTTGCCCAATTGGTATACTTCATTAATGCAACATAAAACCAAATCATTAAAGCACTAATGACAATCAAAACAATTCCACCAGCAGTTGCTATTCCTGCAACTAACGTTCCAACATCGCCAAGCATTCCAGCTATAAAAGAACCGCCAAAAGCGAGTATCAAACCGCCAATAACAGCCAATGCTGAAAATACAATTCCAATAATGCCGAAAACCCTTACAACAGTTTCAGCTCCTTTCTTATCCATAATATCAACCTCCATCACACAATTTTAAAAAAGAACAATATAAATATTTTCATTTTAAAACAAAAACACATATAAATGCAAGTAATAAAAACCCAAATATGGCTTTAACACCACAACTATTAGAAGGAAGCTTAGTTTTTATGATAATAGGGTACGCAATAGCACTAGCATTTCAAATATATGTCCTATACCTAAATTGGAAACAAAGCAAAGTAAACGACCAAATGACCCAACTATTAGAAGAAGTCAAAATTATAAGAAAAGAAATACAAAACAAAAAAAACAAATAATTCTGTAAAGCCAATAATCAAAAGCTATTTCGCGTTCCAAAAGACAAGTAGCCTGTCAGCTCTTTATAAACCTAGCTCGGAGAATGTGCATCAAATGTTATACGTTCTTTTTTGCAATATTCCAAAGCAACTCAAAGTTCTTTCTGTATCCTTCAGCAACTTCTTTATTATGTATTAGAATACTGTAACCTTCATCAGCAAATATAGTTATTGCAACATAATCTCCGGTTATCGCAGTTTCCTGATATTGACTAAACGACTCTTTTGATAAGAATTTTATCTTTGTTAATTTCATCTTCTGAAAATCTGTAATATAAGGAATAGTTTCATCACTTGCAATATGTCTTTGAGATAATTTATTTGCTATTCGTTTAGAATACATGTTTTTCCACCAAGTTAAACTCATAAAGTCCGTAGTTTCCTTTGAACCACCATAGCTCAGAAACTCTTTTTTCGTATTTTTAATTAAGATAGAATATACTTCGTTAATTCCTTTTTTTCCTTTAAACATGGACGTATTAGTCTCTTTATTTTGTAATGATTGTTTTTTCTTAAGTTCAGGAAGAATTGTTTCAAAACGTTTTTTCTTAAGTTCGACGTAATCCAAGAAATATTCAGGATCTCTTGCAGAATAAACTCTATGTTTTCCTTCTTTAATAAAACTAACAAGACCTTTCTTTATCAATGACAACAAAGCTCTGTGAACAACAGAACTTTGCAGAGATGTTTCTTCAATTATCTTTCCTGCGTGAATTTGACCTAGTTCTAAAAGAGAAATATATGTCTTAATCTCTGATTGTGTCAATCCTAAATCTTCAAGTATTTCGATATCCATTACTTTAAGATTCATTCTTGAATATATAAATATTTTGATAACACTCTCAATTGAGAGAGTAATTAATTAAATACTTGATTTGGTTACCTTCGAACAATAGTAAAATTTCAGGAGATAACTATGTCATCAACTAAAAAATCAAAAATTCCCTTCCAAAGAATTGCTAATTACTACCTAAGCTATTTTAAACCAAACACCTATGGGTGGAGTGAAGCGATTTATTCATTATCAAACACAATAATGTCCAACAGAAAAACAAGCGCAATTCCTGCATACAAATTGTTTAGTCGAATGGAAGATAATAGAACATCACAATTAGAATTGATAACTCCAGAAACGGTTGGAGAAATAATAAACATAATAAACACCAATCATCCTGAATTATTCTACAAAAAAAACGGCGAGTTTAGTGGCGGAACATATTTTGATGACCTGCTTGTCAGACCATCAATGAAAAATGAAAAATTAAAATTGCCTATAACTAATTTACTTTACACTGCAAAGGCAGATTCCACTAAATATGATCTTGCATACCTTCTTAATGAAACAACAAGATTTCGCCGTGCATTAATAGATACTAGGACGACATGCGGATATTATGCAAATCCATCTCCTCACATAGACGATTTATTGATCGAGAAAGCATTACTTTATTTTAGCGAAACAAAACAACTTGAAAAAAAAGCAAGACTTGCAGAACGAACAAAAAAATATGAAGATGCAACAAGAGCATTCATTGGCATAAATGAGCCAAGAGCAGCAGGATTATGTGCATGGCTAGGTGGAAACATTGAACAAGCATTAGACATATGGATAACAACAGAAGAAAAAGATGAAAAACACAGGACTATAACACAGAATTGGATTAAAAATGCACTTATGGATAGCCAAACGGCAGATAAATACAAAGAATGGAGTAAACCAATCAATATTGAAGATTTAAGCCAAAAAGCATACGCAGTCTTAGAATCAGAAGGTTTTGAAGTAATACAAATGGCAGATTGGAAAAAACCAAAAGATGCACATTTAATTCTTGAAAAACCAACAGAAGATTATCAATATGGATTTCAATTAGTATTCAAACCCGAATGGTTCGGAAGCGGATATGAATGGAAACCAACAAAAAAGACTAATTTAATGGTTCATGCATATTCAGACAACATATTTGTTGAACGAAAAGATAGAAATATGCTTATTGAAAATCCGCCAATAAGAGAGATAATTCTTTATCATAAAAAAGATAGTAGCTCTGCCTGAGCTACGTTAAAACAATGTTTTTTAGTAATTTTTGAAGAAATTTGAAGTCAACCATATTTTTCTCAAACATCAAAATTCATCAGTTTGAGAGTCTGAAATAAGAAATTCCGCGTGACAAGAACTTTGGTCCTCGAATGCACTAAAAAATCGAAGATTTTTGGTGTGCCAAAAACAAATTTGTTTTTGAGCATCACGCAAAGGTTAATAGCCCGCCCGCTTGCCATACTATAAATACTTATCTCGGAGTATGTTAATCAAACGTATAAAATTAACTAAAATTGCGTTTTTTCTATAAAAATAGTTAATTTTATATATTCTGAGGACTTTCACAACAATATGCCCACTAAATATGATGTATTTGCTGAACTTATAGAAAAAGCGCCTTGCACTGCAAGTAAGTTGCCCTTCAAAACACCCATTTATTCGCATTTGAAATCGTTGATAAAAGAAAATCTCATCAAGAAAGATAGTACAAAATATATTCCTGTAAAAAACAACAAAAGCCAAGCAATTTTCTCAATAATAAAATATTGCCTGAAAAATGGTTTAGACTATAATTTAATACTGTCAAAAAACACTCCAAAAATAATTCAGGAACTTTTTTCTAAAGCACCAAATCTAAGACCAAAATTACTTACTGGAAACAAAGAAAATGCAGAGATACTAAACTACTTAGAAAAAAATCAATTCATACTCCTAACAAAAAATAAACCAAAAAAAGGAATAATACTAAAACATCAACTATTCGAATCAATAAAAATTCTTTACAACATAAAGCAAGAATTTAACACAACAAAATACATCAACACCTTTAATGAAGTTAAAGAATTAAAATCTGAAGAAATAAACCCTTTTGATGATAAAGTATTTGAATTCTTATCAGGATCAGCACAATTAGAAGGAAGCACTGTAACTATAGGAGAAACAAAAGAACTCATACTTAACGACATATATCCAGAGAAACCAAAAAAAGATATCCAGATGGTAAAAAATCTTAATGAAGCAATGCACTACATCTTAGAACATATCAATGAAGATATAACAGAAGAACACATAAAAGAAATCAACAAAATAGTATTATTTAGCATGCATAGAAATGCTGGAAAATACAAGACAACACACAACAAAATACAAGGCAATCCAGACTTCAAAACCTCGCACCCAAGTAAAGTATCAATAGAAATGAAATCATATTGTGAGAAACTAAAAACGATAAACACCAAGGAAAAGTGTCTAAAAGAAATTGGATTCATTCATAACGAAATACAACATATACATCCATTCAGCGATGGAAATAGCAGAACAACAAGAATGATACTTAACTGGATACTGCTAAAAAATAAAGCTCCAATCATAGTCATAAAGATGGGCTGCTTTGATGAATACATGAGCTTGACAAAACTCAGCAAAACAAGAGACGACAAAAAACTCACGCAACTATTTCACCACACCTTACTACACGAAGAACTAATAAATTAAGAAAAATTAAGAAAAAAACATAAAAAAAGTTAATTATACGAATAATTCTCAGGTGACTACAAAAATACAAAAATGTAGACACCTCAATAATAGCTCTGCTTGAGCTACGTCAAAACAGTGTTTTTTGACATTTTTCCAAGAAATATGAAGTCAGCAAGATTTTTCTCAAACACCAAAATTCATGAAATTGAGAGCTTGAAAATAGAAAATTGCGGACAATCAAAGTTTGGTCCTCGAATGCACTAAAAAAGCAAAGCTTTTTGGTGCGCCAAAAACACTTAGTTTTTGAGCGTCACGCAAAGGAATATAGCCCCGCCCGGATTTGAACCGAGGTCCTCGCCTATCTCCAATTAAATATCTTTAGTGTATTCGCCTTTTAGGCGACATACGCTCAGGTGTTCTCAGAAATTTTTCAATTTCTGGAATGCCATAAACTATGTTTCTGTGCATTAATGGACGATACTTCGGCAAACAATGTTTGCGAAGTTCGGAAAGTTATTTCCCGAACCATTACCAGAGGGCGAGATGATTGGCCGCTACACTACAGGGCTACTAATATTTTTCATGCTCAAACTTATTATTGTTTGGCACCAATTAGAAGAAATTTGTGCAGGATTTAAATTTAATTATTTTTAAAGTAAGAGAATTATTTAAAAGTGAATAAATTTTTCTGATTTTATGAGTTTTTTAACATATAATGCGCTATTGAACAAACACGACATAATTATCTTAGATAAAGATACCGCTTATTCAATAGATGCAAAATTTAAACAAGATTTCGAATTAATTAAAGAACAAAAAGATTTACCTGGTTTGTATGGGAAAATTGCGCTTTTTGCTTTTAATGAAACAAAAAAAATGGTTTCTGAAAGTAATATTTTTGTCACTAATGAATTCGTGGAAGATTATCAAAATGCAGGCAAAAAAATATTATCTAAATCTTTAATGTTGCAAAAAACAAAAAGATCTAATGGTAGTGCAGACATATTAAAAAATATAAAAAAAGCATCTAATGGGTTTAAGGATATAGGTAAAAAATGTAAAATTGTAAATACTAATGTAGATGATTCTGAATTATATTGTGCAATTAATGGATTGAATAATAAAATAGCATACGCATTTTTTGATCAAGCAGATAAAACGCATAATTCTATTAATTCAATTGACATGTATTTAAACCTTAAAGGAGAAGATTCTTCTATTTTAACAGCTTATGATTATATTGTTCAATTAAACTCATTAACTAAATTATTAATGAATCATTTTGAAAACAACAAATTTTTATCTGAATACATTAAAAAATCTCAAGAAATATATCAACCACATGTTGTTGAACTAACTCCTGCCTCTGCTCAAATATTAGGATACCAATATATACCAAATACAAAAATAATCATGTTCAAAAAAGTTGACACGAATTATTTTGATAAAGCCATAAGAGAAAATCCACGGATAGGAAAAAACCTTGAAAGATTTCTTGATGAAATAAAACCTGAACTAAGAACAATAAATAAAAGAATAAACCATGCAAAAAAATACAAAACACACTGGACAAATGTAGGAGAATAATATATAAATAATGACCATTCTTGTAAGTTTATGACTTCCCAAATATTATCAAAGGCATTTTTTGGAAAAAACAATTGTCTAAAAGCATACTTAAATGACAAATTGGATTTTTATATAGAATTTGGCAAAATGCAAGACGAAAAAACATGGTCTTGGAAAAAAGTCAAAATGAACGATGACGAATTAGGAGAATTACTAAATGTATTAGAAGGAAAGAAAAACACAATAAATTTTTTTCATGATTTTAAAGGGGACAAAACCCAAATATGGACTAGTATGAAAGACAAATTCTTTTTTATCAAAGTAAAAGAAGTCAACAAATCCTTAAACGAGGGAGAACAAAGAGTTCTTCTTGAATTATTGAGGTATTCCATTCTGAGAATGAATATGAAGCTTTAATGATACTTAACCCATCCAAACAACACAGATATTGTAGCAACTAAACCCACAAAGTTTGAAACTATAACTGCATAATTAAGTATTGTTATACCGTACAAAAACCAAACTAATGCACCCATAAACAAAAGCGAATATGTAATTAAAGATAAATCTTTAGCACTTTTTCTCGTATAAATTCTATACGCCTGAGAAAAATGACTTGCACCCATAATAACTCCAAATACTGTTGCTAATATCATCAAAAACATTTCTTGAAAAAGAATAAATAAAAAGTATAAAAAACTATCTGTTTTAATTAATCAGTTTCTAAATAGACTAAAAGAAACAAAACGTCATAAACAAAAAAACAAAAAAATAAACAAACACAAAAAATAAAACTAATTTAACCCATAAAAATTTGCTAAAAAAAGAAACGGATAACATCTCCCAAGAATTTCATAATTTACCATCTGAAAACCATGTAAAACAAAGTTATTTAATAAGATTTAAAATTTTTTACCCTGAGTTAAAAGTTGCCAGTAAAACTTGATTGCACCTAAAATAATTGTCGGTTTATATTTTTCTTTGACATGTGTTCTTTCAAACACATCTAATAAGCATTTTTCTGCACCATATTTCTTTCTTAACTTTTTATACCATCTTAAATCATATAATTTCCAAAATTCTTCTTTTGGATAATATGCGTGTGCATATAACATTTTTCTTGCGTTTATAGAATTAGCAAATTTTTCTATGTCTCGGTTAGATTTTAAATAATTTTCAGCAAATTTTTTAGACCTTCCATAAAAACCGACATTAATAAGAAATTTAGCCTTTGAATAATGAGGACTTAACTTCTGTAATTTTTTTGTAGGCTTAACAGGACACAACCATATTGGAAATACATTCACTCTTTCTTTTGTGTACTTAATAAAATCTGCTGTTTTGTTTAAAGGCGTATAAAAATCTTGTATGAAAAACATTTGAGATAGATTTCCTAAATGAAGCGCTTTATACATTCTTCTAGTTGAAAGTGATTGATTAAATAAAGTTCTTGTTATTAAATTATATCCTCCCACGTAATTCACAAAGTATTGGCCCATCCAATAAGCAGCTCTATCATACCTAAAATAGTAATCCTTAAGAGGTACAGATTCTGTTTTTACTTTGAAGTCTTTTGTTATCGAATCTACATGTTTATAGAACCAAGGATCAAAAGCTCTTGTAAATTTTCTAATCTCAAAATTTGGAGAATCAGACAATTTTCCTGAAATAATAACAACTTTATAAGATGAAAACACTATACCATCTATGAAATCGACATTTCTTTTCATCATTGATTCCATGTATTCTATTGATTCTTCAACACTACTGAAAAAATTATATGTTAAATCAACATAGTTCTTTGATTTAATTAGAGAAATTTTTACTTTAGTGAGCAATCCTAAACTGCCATATGATCCTGTTTTACCGTAAAAAAGATCTTTGAAACTATTTTTGTTTGCGATAACTTTTTTCCCTGTAGGCAATATAACCTCATATTCTGTACACGAATCGTTAAATTGACCAAATTTAAAAGAACTGCTTTCAAGAGCAGCGCCTTCAATTGCGCCTCCAACAGTTATATCTGAAAACTCCATAACAACTTTTGGCATTAACCCAAATTTTAAGCATTCATCTAATAATTGTTTCATTGTCACAGAAGGTTCAACTTCTGCAATCAATTTTTTCTTATTTATCAAAATAATATTGTTCAAATGGCTAATGTCTATTTTATTATATGTATGCCTGCTCTTTTCTCTGGTACTATGAGAACCTACGTGCGTAAATATTAGTTTTTCAGCAGAATTTGATTTAGAATATAGCTTCATACTTTCAACAATATTGTCAACTTCTGCATCATGTTCTTTTATTGAAATCATATTTTTCACATTTTACTTTAATTTATTTGATTTTAATATTTTTTCATTTAATAAGATTTAAAATAATTTGCTAAATAACGCAATAAATGAAAGACAAATTTAAGGAACATTACATAAAATTCAGACCTATAATTAAAAAAAGACTCTTGGAATTCTCTGAATTCAGAAGAAAAGGCACAAAAGAACTATTTGAAGAAATGGCTTTTTGTGTTTTTGCAGCAAATAGTTCTGCAGAAATGGCAAATACGGCTCTTAATTTATTAAAACCTGTTCTTTGGAGTGGAACTTTAAAAGATTATAAAAAAAAAGTTCATAAAAAAGTCCGATTTTACAATGTAAGATCCAAATATTTACACGAAAATAGATTAATAATAGAAAATTTTGAAAAACAAAAAATTGATTTTAAGAAACATCTTGAATCTTTGGAATATAAAGAAAGACGTGAATTCATAAGAAAAAATTTCAAAGGTTTTGGCATGAAGGAAGCATCTCATTTTCTTAGAAATATAGGATATGAAGGATACACGATAATAGACAAACATGTTTTGAATATGATGCATGATATGGATGTTATAAAATCAAATAGCGCTCCGAAAACTCCTGATGAATATTATAAGATAGAAAAAAAAATAATAGACTTTGCAGAAAAAGAAGGATACGATATTGACGAATTAGATCTTGCATTATGGAGTTTCAAAGCAGGCAAAGTTATGAGATAATCAAATGAGTTTCATTGCAGCCATGATTTCTTTCACTCTTTTCTCTTTTGTTTCAGGACGTTTCGCTCTGAGAATCATTCTATAATGTAATTTCTTTGTAGAAGGAGCTAATTTTTCATATTTTTCACGAGCTCTTTTGTTTTTTTCTAAAGCTTTCTTTAATTCAGAAGGCATTTCTGGATTCTTAGGTATTCCGTAATCATGTGGCTTTTTCTTTAATCCTTCTTTATACATTTTTAACCCGAAAGAACTCATACGACCTTCTTTAATAAGTTCCTCTCCGTATTTTAATGTGTTATAACTCCATTTGCTATTTGAATTTCTTTTTACATAACAAATCTGAAATCTTTTTTCATCAAGTCTTTTTGTAGTTGTATCGATCCATCCGAAGCAAATTGCTTCCTTCATAGTATCTGCATTGCTAAGAATTTTTTTCCCAGTATGTTTCTTGTACTTTATTAGAAAAACTTTATCTTCTTTTTGATGATTTTTTTCCAACCAATTACGCCAAGCAACTAAACTTTTAGGAATTATAGATTTAACCACTTTTTATCTTCTCCAAGAATTTATCTTTATCATAACCCTTAACATCTTGCCCCCAGAGGACAAATATCCTATTTATTTTGTTCCAATATTTTTCTGGCGCTACTTTCATGAGTTCTTTTTCTGTCTGATCAGGAGTTTTAGTTTTAACTAAACCTAAAACATTTGAAATTCTATGAACATGAGTATCAACACATATTCCTTGTTTGTTAAATAATTCTCCTATTATAAGATTAGCAGTTTTTCTTCCAACTCCCGGCAAATCTATTAATTCTTCAAGTGTACTTGGAACTTTTCCACCATGTTTTTCTAATAATATTTTAGCAGTCTTTATTGCGTATTTTGCTTTATTTTGATAATAGTTCAAAGGTCTTATATACATTTTTAAGACTTCTTCATCTATTTCAACAAATTTTTTCAAGGACTCATATTTTTTAAAGAGTTTTTCACAAACAGGTATAGTTACTTCATCTCTTGTCTGCGCTGAAAATATTGTTACAATAAGTGTTTGCCAATCATATTTCCAGCCCTCGCCGGCAAGTCTTCTTTTGCTATTTTTATAATGCGCACTCGCAATTGCAAACACTTCTAAAAACAACTTTTTTCTTTCTTCTAAAGTCATAATAAAATAATTATTTTTTTACTATTATTAAAATTTATGCAAAACATTTTTATTGTATTAACTTTTAAACATGAATTGAGGTAAACATTATGAAAAATCCAAAATATATGTACGATTCATATCTTAAAGAGTTTGAGACAACTGTAAAAAAAGCAAATAGCAAATTCATAGTTTTAGAAGATACAATAATTTATCCAACAAGCGGCGGTCAACCCCACGATACTGCCACTTTAATGAGAGAAAACGGAGATGAATTCAAAGTTGTCTTTTCAGGCAAATTTAATGGGGAGCTAAGCAACGAAATAGATCGGGAAGGGCTAAAAGAAGACGACAAAGTGAAAATAATTCTTGACTGGGATAGAAGATACAAACATATGAGATATCATACTGCAGCACACATAATTTCAGGAATTCTTCATAAACAAGCAGGAGCACTTATTACGGGTAATCAAATAAGCGAAGAAAAATTAAGAATAGATTTTAATCTTGATAATTTTGACAGAGAAGAATTGCAAAAATACATAGACTTTGCGAATGAAGAAATCAAAAAAGATATTGAAGTCAAAGCGTATTTTAAACCAAAAGAAGAAGCTATGAAATTGCCAGGATTAATTAAATTAGCTAATGCGGCCCCTCCTGATTTGGATATCTTAAGAATTGTTGAGATTCCAGGAGTTGATCTTTGTGCTGACGGAGGAACGCATGTTCGAAGCACTAAAGAAGTTGGAAGGGTAGAACTTGTAAAAGTTGAAAATAAAGGAAAAAACAACAGAAGAATGTATGTTAAGATTCCTGAAAACTCCCTAATCGGATAATTGCGATTCAATTATTTTTTCTTAAATTTCTGTTTATTTATAAATAAAAGAAAACATTTAAATATTATTAAATTTTACCACTAAATAATGGCAATTAAATATGTTGATAAGAAATTAGGATCTCTAAATGTTACAGAATGCCAATACCGATTAGGCGACAACATAGAGCCTTTAAAACAAATAAACCAAATATTTGTCCACAACATATTTTCTCAAAAAACCCCTGATGAAGTTCTAGAACTTCACAAATCAAAAAACTGGGCAGGCATAGGATATCATTTTATGATAAATAAAAAAGGAACAATATTTTATTCAAGACCATTAGAAATAATGGGCTCGCATGTTTATGGAAAAAATAGAGATAGCGTCGGTATAGCTTTTTTTAATTTAGATGAATGTATAAATTCAAACGAATCAATAAATTCATACAAAAATCTGATTAAACAACTGAATATAATCGCCAAAAAAAATCTGTACATTAAATCCCACACCATAGGACAATTAGAATTAATAAAAGAATACCAAAACAAATTATTTGAAGAAATGGGAAACACTACAAAAAAGATTAATTTCGCACTAAACGAAACATCAAATAATAAAACAATTTTTGAAAAGAACAAAAAGCTAATAGAAAATAAAATTAAAGAATTTAATTTTAATGAACTTCTTGAAAATCAAAAAGACACATATAGACAAGTACAAGAACTAATCAACAATCTCAAGAATTGCCCTGGAGAAAAATATTATGACCTCGCAAAAGAAAGAATCTAAACTTGTAAATGCATTCAGTAATATAAAATTTTATTCAGCTCTAGCTATAGAAACTATAAAAAACAAATTAGAAGAAGCTCTCCTCATAGATACAGACACCAACTCCACTTATAAATACAGATTCAATAATAACTCGAAAATATCAGAATTCAGATACAAAGCTAATAAATTAAAAGAAATACAAAAAATAATCGATGTTAAAAATATAAAAAATTTAAAAACAAAAATTGAAGAAAACGAAGACATATTTTTTAACCCTTTAAACGGAGGAGAATTAAAAATATCATTTGATGATTTTAAAAATAACTATTCCTTTAACATAAACGGAGATAAATCTGGGTGGGCAGCATCAATAATAAAAGTGCCTATAATGGTATCTGCAATGAGACACTTAGACCAAGGACATTTTTCTCTTAATTCAAAACTAACCATAGACCACAAATATCCTCTTGAAAAAACAGATACAGTAACCAGACTTAAAACAGGAACAAAAATTTCTGTTGAAGAATTAATATATCTTATGATAACTGAATCAGATAATGAAGCAACAAATATGCTTTCAGACTATATAGGAATAAAAAAAATAAACCAAGATTTTTTAGATTTGGGATATAAAAAAACTGCATTAGGACACTTATTAGCACATGGCGTTCATAGATATAAAACAAAAAATAACCCTTCTGGAAGCAACATAACAACAACAAACGACATGAATAAAATATTAAGACACATATATGAAAAAAAATCAGCCACAAAAGAAAGTTGCGAATTTATGATAGATGTTCTAGAACATGAAAAGTTCAAAATAGGAAGAAAGTATATTCCAAAAAGTAACATTATTGGATCCAAAATAGGGCTAATATCAGATCCTTTTTCAGGCGATGATATCCATAATGTGTCTGTTGTAAATAGAGACTATGCATTATCAATAATGCTAAACAAAGTTAACAGTAAGTTTTCAACATATAAAGACTTGAAAAAAAGAGAAAAAATTTCAGAAGCCCAATTGCTATATGAAGATGAAACTAAAGATGAAAGTTTAGATGCGTGGTTTGACTTATTAAAACACATTAAAAAATTTGAGAAAGAAAATAATTATGATTTGTCTTTCGATTTAATAGGAATTCCAAGAAAAAAAGCAGAAATTTCATCACCTCAAGAATTAATATCCCTAGTTTCAGGATTGACATATGAATTATATTATAAGAACAGATTACAATGAAAAAAGATGCAATATACGTAGGCATAGAAAATGAATTTATTCCCTATAATAGACTTAATTTTAAACATAATAATTTAACAGCAGATTTTGTTCCATTAGCAAAAAAACATAATCAACCAACATATTATAAAGGAGGACATACAATAAGAACACATCTAGGACATGGAATATATATAGATGGTGCCGAGCCTGAAATTTGTACAGCACCTGTCAGAATAAGAAAAGGTTTTGTCAAAGAATTCGGAGACACATTACATAATGCTAGGAAAAATTTGTTAGACATACTAGAGATTGATAAAATAAGTATAATTGGTTATTCTTCACACTGGAACATAAGTATGCCTTCTGATTTTGAAGAATATCTTCCGAAATATATAAGCACACCACTCGCATTATTTTCACTCACACCCATATCTTATGCTTCTAATTTTAGAACAAAATCAGATCCATCGAACAGAGTGGAATATCTTGGAGATTATATAGAAAGCGTAGAACAAAATGAAGCATTCATGCTTCTTTACTCATCGGCAGTATTAAACTCTGAAAAAATAGTTAGAAATTTTAAATTAGCTAAACCTGAAACCATAACTACTGAGCAAGTTATAAAAAACCCGTTAAAAGACGGAAGGTACTCACAAATAAAAGTCTTTGATAGAGAAAAACAACAATATAAAACAATAAAAGCACAGGAATATCTAGAAGAATTATATGATTTTTTGGAACAAGATATCAAACAAATAGCCAATCCCTCAGAAATAAGCAATCTTGAAGCATATATTACAGGAAAAAAAGTTTTGGAAATAGACCTGCTTAAAAAATATGCACATTTATCAAAAATCAAAAAATCAAAAGAATATGATTTTGACAAAAGATTAATAGTGCTGAAAAATAATTATGAAGATTTCAAACCAATACCTGAAGGACCTTCAAAACTTCTTTCAGAACTAACTTCTAGAAATGAATCAAAATATTTTAATGGCGACGAATTATCAACAGAAGGATTATCCTGGTCAGATTTCCAAATACAATCAGACGGAGGTTATATAAATTCTGGGGACTTAAAAAGTGTTGATCATATAGATACTCTGGCTAGGTTTACAGAATTAATTCCTTCAGAGCTAAGATTAGCCTCATTAAAAACAATTTGCGATATCTCGCATTTAAATAAACATCATGTAACTAATGAAGAAATTAGTGAGATAGAATTTGACACATTTCAAAACATTAATTATATCGACAAACTTAATTCTAAAAAAATAAAAAAAATACTCATAAAAGATAAAGAATTTAGATCTAGATACAAATCCAAGAAAATCTGGAATGAACCCATCACTCAAGATATGGTGAATACTTGGTTAAAAGATAAACTTGAAAAAGCTATATATGAGAAAAAAAAGGACATAAAATACAAAGATGAAAAAACAACAAATATTGATGAGAGTTTGATAGACTTAAAGGAATACGATTATGAAAAAGATACGTTTTATGATAAAGCATTTATTTCGGGAAATCAATCCACTTTAAAACTTATTATTAATAAATCCGCACCTACAACAAAAGTAAAAAATAAATTCTTTTTTATTGCACTTGGAGCATTCGCCACGACAATGTTTTTTAATATAGGATATGATAAATTTTCTGATGACATACCTGTCAAACCAGAAATAAAAGTTGAAGAATACAAACCTGCTTTAGATAGTCTAAATACAGGATTTGTCCAGGAACAATGGGAGGATGAATAATATGTCACAAGAAACAATAATGGATAAAATAAATGATGGATATTATTCAAAATCTAAAACAGAAAGGATATTAATAAAATACTTAGCAAAACCAACAAAATTATTACGTTTTGCCGTAAAAAAAATACCTGCACTGTTAACAGGCACTTTATTAGCAACAGGCATAATATATTTAGCTAATTCTTTAACCTCAACAGATAAAAATTTAAAAGAATCTATACAAAATAAAGAGTATTCTAAAACTATTGAAAACATAGATCATGTGCTAGAAGATCAATCCTTAAGTGAATATCTTATTAATGGCATCATAGATGAAGATTTCTCTAAGACTGATGCACAACTCGCTGCAATAAATTTTTCTGAAGATGATGAAAATAATTTTTCCTTTTTTAAAAAAGAATTTATAGGATGTGCTTCAGAAACAGGATTAAAAAAAATAACAGTATCAGGAGAAGATTATTTAATTTTTAGCAATTCAAAAGGTCTCCACGTATTCAATGAAACTAATTATTCTGTTATCCCTAAAATAAAACTTATGGGAAAATTACATGTTGACAAAAATGAAAAAAATAAAGTTATAGCAAGAGATGAAGAAGATAATATCTATGAAATAAAATTTAATACCATACCTGAAAGCTATTTGCCTTCAGAAAAAATATCTGTTACAAGCAGACACATTAAATCTAACAATTCAGATATTTCAAATATAATATTGGATGATATAAATGGCGATGGCGAAGAAGAAATTTTATACACAGATAGAGAAAGTAATTTCTCCATAATATCACAAAAAGGAATTACAATATCTAAACATAAATACAGTGAAGAAGAAAATAACTTTTTGTATAGTCCTTTAATTGTGGATGTTGACAAAGATGGAAATAAAGATGTTGTAGTTAATTCAGATTATCAAACTCACATAATATATCTGGAAAATTTTAATGTTAAAAATATTTTGAACGTTGATTTAACTTCCCAGGCACAATTCAAAAGTATTAATATAGGTAATAAACAATATTTCTTTGGTGTTGATGATGAAGTTCCAACATTATATGATGGTCTTTTTTCTAAAGTGTCAATAGCAAAAAATGATTTCGAATTTGTTAGTACAGATTGGAAAGAAAAAGATTATGGTTTAAAAATTGAACAAGTTAATGGAGAATATATTAATTCAATAGTGCATTATGGGGATTATAAAAATATTAGTGCTCTTAATATAATGCAGTCAAAAGAAATAATTTCAAAATGGAAAACAGCTCTTACTGCTAATACATGCTATCACTCAGGCCCTGTTTTTGTAAAATTAAAAGATGATGACTCTCACCAAGTTATGTATGGTTCCATTGATGAGGAACTTATTATTTTAGACAAGAATAGTGGTAAAAAATTAATGAATTTAAAGCTTGATGATGATCTTTTCACAGATGTTATTAAATATGAAACGCTCAATGGGAAAAAATATCTTATGGCATTATCTGAAGATAACATATATCTTATGGGAGATTCTTGGTTTAAATCTGAAATTCTGAATTTCAAGTACTAGTTTTGCTTCAGAAATGAAATATATATTTTTTTGTGCCAGTTAATTAAGAATTTATTCTTCTCATTTATAAATAAAAATACGTCATAAAATATTCTAGTATACAATAAAGTATACCATGCTACTAAAGTATAGAAAAGTTTATAAATAACCACAATAATGTATTTTGTAAGATGCAGTACCTTGAACAAATGCAGAGAACCGCCAGAATAGCTTCATTTAACAGAAGCAACTCTGTAGAACAAGAACCTACTGCAAATGAAAAAATCCAAGAAATTCTAGGAATGGTACAACAACAAAAAGATCACTCTAACAGAATTCTACAGTTGTGCCAAAACAAAATTTATTCCCTGGAAAAAGAGGTAAATATTTTGAGAGGAGAACTCGCAAAAGCAACGGAAAACATAAATAAAATAAATGACAAAGAAGTCGTGAAACGATCAAGAGAGGCCTTGTTCAATAGGCAAGAAAAAGCGCCTATGGACAAGCCGATCGATCGTACAGGAGTCGCTCCAAAAGACGTACAAATAGAACAAATATTCAATTTCAGCGGAAGAAGATTCTAAAACCACCCTCCCCTTGTTTAAAACTCTTCTTCCCTTCTTTTTTTCTCCAAACAAAACTGTGTTATCCTGTAAGTATTTCCCTTCGATACCTTTTTTCGTTTTATCATTTATTAAACCTCCGCTTTCAACTTTCGTTGAAAGGCTTGTTCTGGTGTTTCCAGAACATTAAATCTAAGAGCCATGTGTGGCCTTA
>JAIPHP010000023.1 GCA_021735165.1 Candidatus Woesearchaeota archaeon | reverse complement strand
ACTCACGCCAGCAATTTTACGAACTTGATAAGTAGTTTCACCCTCGTTTTTTCGCCTAATTGTTTCCATGAGTTTCCCTCTTGTGAGTTTCATACATTGATTTAACTCTCCGTAGGGAAATAGTTTTGGGATAACACAGTTTAGCGCTGAGTTTGGAAATTTTTTAAGAGAGTTAAATTTATATAATATTAATTTAATATTTGGATAATGAAACGTATTTTTTTAATATTAGCAGGTTTATTGCTTGTTTTAATGGGTTGTACATCTGATAGTTTTGATGTTACTTGTAACCCTGAAACCTTGGAATGTGTTGATCAATTCGGGAATGTTGTCGAGATTGTTAATCCTTATGATTTTATTAGTGAAGATGATATTAGAAGTATTTTAGAAGATTGTGTAGAGGTTGGTCAGGACGTTTTTGTTTTAGGTACTGGTTGTGTTTTGGATTGCGTAGAAGCTGATTCTCAATATAGCTGTTTTACTATTGATGTCATTAATGAGAAATTGTTAAGAGGCATTTGTACTTATTCTGATTTAGATAAAAATGAAGTTCAATGCGATTATGTTGAAGCAATTTATACTGATAGTTATTATGATTCTTGTTCTGTTGACCCTGTTGGTTTAGAAGGAGAGCCTTGTGATAGCGGTCTTTTAAATGATGGATACCAAGAAATTGGTGTTTGTAGCAATGGTGTGTGTATTAGTGAAGAGTCTGAAGATACTGGTAATTCTTGTGTTGATTTGGCTAATGGAACTCTTTGTTCTAATAGCCAGGGAACTTGTTGTAATGATGTTTGTGTAAGTATGGGTTCTTTGTCTGCAGGGGAATTTTGCTGTGCTAGTGCTGAGTGCAGTAGTAATGTTTGTACAAATAATGTTTGTGTTGCCAGCAATAGTGGTGGCGGAGGCGGAGGGGGTTCTGGAGTTTGTAATCCTGTTTGGGTTTGTTCTAAGTATTCTATTTGTTCTTCTGAAGGTATTAGAACTAGGAATTGTAATGATTTGAATAATTGTGGTGTTAATAGCAGTATGCCTGAGACTGTTGAGTCTTGTACGTATATTGAGTATAGTGATCAGGGAAGTAATATGCCTGGTGAAGATAGTTCTGGTGCCTCTGTAAATACGTACCAAGCTCCTTCTAGTGAAAGTTCCGGCACTAATAATGGTTACGAGGATGACTCTGGTGAAAATGGAGGTCTTCCTTCAGTTAATGATAATGAACCAGTTATTAAGCCTTTAAAGAAAAAAGTTCCTGTTTATGTTTACATAGTGGGCGTTATTTTGGTTGTTGCGGGTTTGGGTGCTGGAGTAATAATTTATTTAAAGAAGAGACACATACTATAATTTATTAGGGTTTTTTTCATTTTATTTTTTGAAAAGTCACAAATCCTTATTTGTGTCGATGATGAAGTTATTCCCGGCTGAATTGTGATGAGAACGAGTAACTGCTGAGGCTTTTATTTTTTTTAGGTTTGTTAATAAATTTTTTGGAGAGTGGTTTTATGAAAATTTTGATGATTATTTCCCAAAATGGTTTTAGGGATGAGGAGTTAACGGAACCTAAAAATATTTTGGTGAATTCTGGATTCAAAGTCGTTATTGCTAGTCCTAAAAAGGGCAAGTGTCAGGGGTCCAAAGGTTTAGTTGTTGAGTCTTTTGTTTCTATAGATGAAGTTGTATTTGAGGATTATGCTGGTGCTTTCATTGTAGGTGGACCTGACAGTCCTTCCTTAATGAGTTATTCTAAGATAAGAGACTTAATGAGTTTTATGAATAATAATGAAAGAGTTTTTGGTGCTATTTGCTTAGGGCCTATGGTTCTTGCTAGTTTTGGTGTGATTGATGGTAGAACTTGTACTGTTTATCCATCTTCTGAAGCTAAAGAAATGTTTAGGAAGCACAATGTTGTTTTTATTGAGAAGAATGTTGTGGTTGATGGTAATTTAGTTACTGCAAATGGTCCTCACGCCGCAACTGAATTTAGAGAAATGATTGTTAAGCTTTTAGGTGCTTAATTTAGGTGATTAAATGACAGAGAAAAATTATGAAGGAAAAAGGTATAGAATTGTTTATCATAAGAAGGAATGTATTGGCGCGTTTGCTTGTTTAGCTGCCGAGCCTGGAAGTTGGAAGCAAGCTGGTGATAAAGCTGATTTGATTGGCGGATTAGTAGATGTTAAGGAAGGCGATCAAGTTTTTATTAAGGAAGTTGATGAATTAGATAATAATTTGGAAGCTGCGCAGTGTTGTCCTGTTAATTGCATTCATATTTTTGATAAAAAAACAGGAAAGAAACTTATTTAAATAACGTGTTGCTTAGCTTATAAAAAGAGGTGTTTATATGAAGGTTGCTTTCTTTGAATTGGAAGAATGGGAAAAAGGTTATTTAGCGCAGAGAATTCATAATCATGAGGTAAATTATTATACTGTACCTTTATCAGAGGTTCCTTTTGAAGAAATTAAGGATATAGAGGTCGCTGTTGGGTTTATTTATTCTAAGTTTTCTAAGGAGATTATCGATAAATTTTCTAATTTGAAAATGATCGCTACTATGAGCACCGGTTTTGATCATATTGATGTTGCTTATTGTAAAGAAAAAGGAATTCCTGTATGTAGCGTTCCTGCTTATGGTGATAATACTGTTGCAGAACATGCGTTTGGTTTGTTGTTGAATTTATCTAAGAATATTCATAAAGGATATATTAGAACTTTGCAAGGAGATTTTACTTTTAATGGTTTAATGGGTTTTGATTTGAAAGGCAAGACTATTGGCGTTATTGGTACTGGGAGAATTGGTCAGTGTTCTATTAGGATTGCTAATGGTTTTGGAATGAATGTTGTTGCTTATGATGCTTTTCCAAAAAATGGTTTGGATAAAGAGTTAGGTTTTGAATATGTTTCTCTTGATGAATTGTATAAAAGATCTGATGTCATAACGATTCATGTTCCTTTGCTCGAATCAACTAAACATTTGATTAATGATGACTCTATAGGCAAAATGAAAACTGGAATGATTATTATTAATACTTCAAGAGGTCCAATAGTTGAGGAAGGAGCACTTATTCGTGGTTTACAAACTGGAAAGATTAAAGGAGCAGGTCTTGATGTTTTAGAAGGAGAAGTCTTAATTAAGGAAGAGAGAGATCTTATTAAGTCTCAGTCCACTTTGTCAAATGAACAGTTAAGAGATATGTTGGAAGACCATATATTAATGGATATGGAGAATGTTATTGTAACTCCGCATTTGGCATTTTATACTAGAGAGGCGCTTGAAAGAATTTTGAATGTGACCTTAGATAATGTTTTTGATTGTGTTGAAAACAGAGGCTATAAGAATCAAGTTAATAAGTGATTTTAAACGCGAGTTAAACAACTATTTTTTTAGATTTTAAATAAACGCGTCAAATAATTTTTATTTTTTTCCGAAACTATTCCGAATTCTAAGGCGATGACCTTATTAAATAGTTATTCCTTGGTAAGAATATGGATTTAAATATAATAAGGACTATGAGGAAAAATTCTAGGAGTTCTATAGCAAAACTTGCTAGAACGTTAAAAATTCCGACTACGAATCTTTATTATAAGCTTCATAGTTTTGAAAATACATTTATTAAAAAAATGGTGTCTTTGGTTGATTTTGAAAGTCTTAAGTTAAAAAGAGTTTTTGTTTTTTTAGAGGGTAAAAATTCGTATTTTGTTGTTGAGAAATACTCAAATAAGATAAACAACATGTATAGGCATTATAACGGATTTATATTAGAATTAGTTTTTGAAAATTTTTCTCAAATAGCTTCTTTGAAAAGGAAACTTAACAGATTGCAAGTAAAGCATGAATTTTCTCCTATAAAACAAGTTATAAAACAAGAATCTTGGGTGCCAGATCAATCTTTTGAACCAAAATACAAAAATTTAGAAATATTACAACAAAAATAGAAATATCTTCGATAAAACTTATATATTTGGAGAATCAATAGGAATATAGGGGGTGTTTATATGACATATTTATTCTATGAAAAAAATAATTTTGAAAATGAAGCTGAATACAGGCTAAGGTGTTCAGGCAACACAGTAAATAATCATCAAATAATGGAGATTGATAAGACCATAAAGAGTTTTTTAGGCAAAAACTACGGCATAACAAAAAATTCAGATTTGGAAATATCATTAAAACCTGGGAAAGCCAAACTAAGAGGAATACCTGAATATGCGGCAATAATGAAATTAATAACAGATAGGGGAATATTTCATGCAAAAACGCAAGGAATAGGTCCAAAACAAGCAATAAATAACTGTACACAAGCAATACAAAACCAAATAATGCACAGCACATTTAAGAAACATAATAGAGTTAGAAGCAGAGGACAAGACCCTTATATGGCCTCGGAATTCTTAGAAGAAGCATAAAAAATACTTATTTTTTAATTTTATTATAGAAAAATATATTAATATAGAAATTTATACAATAATCATGCTTGGAGAATTATTACTAGGACTAACAACTATGGTTGGAAATGGAAACGAACCAAATATAGCTCAAAAAGTGCAAAAGATTCTACAAAATTACGAAACAAAAATAATAAATTTGTCTGAAGATGCGCTTAAAAAAACAAAAATAGACCCTGAAGAATACTTATTTTCTGCTACGCAAACAACTCCTAAAGACACCACGCACATTTTAAAGCCTGAAACAAACCTTGAAAAATACAAAAATCAAAAAATAATAATTTATGACGAAAACGAACTAATAGAAAAAAACGCGAATAAAATATATGAAAAAGTATATGAAAAAAAATCCCAAACAAAAGATCAAAAAAATTTGATTACAATAATAAACAAAACAATACAAACACACCCTAATCCATTTAACAATCAAACAAGTATAAAGATACAAATGCCTTACAAATCCACCATAGAAAAAGCAGAAATATATGATTTAATAGGCCAAAAAATACTGGAGTTAGAACCTCAAAAAGAAGCTTTAACACACACATATCAAATAAATCTGAATGCAACATCAGGCATATACATATTCAGAACGCAAGGTACATACACAGAAAACAAACAAACAAAAGAATTCTATGGAACAGCTAAATTGCAACTAATAAAATAATGAAAATCCCTGCTCTAAGTCTGCTACGAAACGTAAAGCTTTTTAGAACATCAGAAATCTTTAATTTCTTAGTCTTTAAAAAACAAGAAAAGATGGATAAGAAAATTCAAAAACAACAATAATTATAAATATGTACAGTTATTCATAAGTTGAGGGGTTAAATGGAATCAAAAAACATCACCTTGAAAATTAGTTCAAAAATGTATGATAAATATAAAGAACTTTGTAAACATAAATAAATTATTAGCACCTTGTTAATTTAAAGTGCATGTAGAAAAAATTAAAAAAGGTCAAAATGATAAACGTGCTTCAGATAAAAGCAGAAATTGAAAGTATAACTCCTAAAATATGGCGGAGATTTTTAGTAAAAGACAATATAACCTTTGACAAATTACATGAAACAATTCAAATTGTTATGGGCTGGAGCAATTACCATCTTTACTCATTCTATACTGATAATGAACAAATTGGTATATCAAACAAATTTATAGAAAACGAAAGCAATTCCAAAAAAATAAAACTTAAGGATAAGCTATCTTTAAAGCAAAAATTTAATTACACATATGATTTTGGCGATACTTGGGAGCATGTATTGATAGTTGAAAAAATTCTAGATAACAATAATTCATATCTTTTTCCCACCTGCATAAGTGGCAAGCGTGCAGGACCACCTGAAGATTGCGGAGGTTACAATGGATACTATCGGCTTATGGAAATAAAAAAAAATAAAAAGCACCCTGAATATAACGATATGATTAAAGAATGGCTTGGTGAGGATTTTGATTTTGAGCACTTTAATGTTGAAGAGATAAATAAAGAGCTCATCAAACTTCAAAAAGTCGATGGTAGGAAGAGATATTGGGTACAAAAATGAATGAACTGATAGGTAAAACATGCAAAGAAATTAAGGAGGAGTTTGACTTCGATTATTATCTTGAAACTAAAGATGAATTTTTGTTAGGCAAACCTATAAATAATAAAAAACTCATCAAATTATTCATTGAGTTTAATAAAAATACCGAGCTAAATGTACTAAGACTATTTGATGGCGTTTTTGAAGATATAATTAAAATGAGCTTGCCTGAAATTAAAAAAAATCTTTTTCTTTTAGCTGAGAAAAAGGGCATTTTTTATGATGACTCTGATAATGAACTGGCAATCTCTTACGGTTTTTTATGCGATGATTATTTAGCTGAAATCATGGAAGGAATAATTTTCTTTTCTGGGAAAAAAGAATATGTAATGACCTTTGCAAATATTTTAAAAGAAAATAATGTAGAATTTCATAATCCTAAAAAGATATTTGAAATTGAAAAAAATATCGAGATAAAAAATGTAAAAAAGAAAAAACTTGGAAGAAATGAACCGTGCCATTGTGGTTCAGAAAAAAAATACAAAAAATGCTGCTTAGATAAAGATATTGAAGAAACAGGCAAAGCATATAAAAAAGAAGAATTATGGGAAGAAAGATATTTTGCTGAAACATTAAGCCCTAAGGAAATAGAACAAAAACAAAAAACAATCCATATGAAACATGATGAAGAAATGAATTATAACTGCAGAAAATGCAATAAAAAAATATCTGCGCATAATAAAGACTGGCACGCAGAACTATGTGATGATTGCTTTAATAAGGAGCTTAAAAATGACTAATTCTAACAAAGTGGATGAAATTATCCAAAATAATGAAAATCCCTGCTCTAAGTCTGCTAAGAAACTAAAAAAGCGTGTTTAGCACGCAAAGACACTAAAAGCATCTACAGTACACAGTTATCTTAAATGTACAAAAAAACATTTTTTTCTAGCACAAGGATTCTGCCATAACATACCAAATCCAAAAAGCTTATTAATTATGAATACCTTATAAAGTATATGTATGAACAAGAAAGAGAATCCATGGTCGATTATCAATTAAAAAAAAGAGGCATACAAAACCCTTATTTACTTGAAGTTATGAGAATATTACCAAGACACGAATTCATACCAGATATTTCAAGACCTATGGCTTACGGAGACTTTGCAATTCCTGTAGGTCAAGGACAAACATGTTCACAGCCTTATGTAGTTGCAAAAATGATAGATTTATCAGAACCTAGAAGAACTGATAAAGTTTTACATATAGGAACTGGATTAGGATACACAACAGCAGTATTAGCAAGGTTGTCAGGAAAAGTTATTGGCATAGAAAGAATACCTGAGTTCGCGCAAAAAGCGAATCAAAACCTTAAAAGAACAGGTATAAAAAATGCTAAAGTGATTGTTGGAGATGGAAGCATAGGTGCAATTCATTATTATCCTTTTGATAAAGTCATTATTACTGCTGCGCTTCCAAAAATTCCTGAAGAAATAATTCAGCAGACCAGAACCAATGGAATAATAATTGCGCCCATAGGTACAAGGATGAAGCAGAAAATAATAAGAGCAAGAAAAACACCTCAAGGTCTTCAGATTCAAGAGCATGATGATGTTAGTTTTGTTCCGGTTTTAGGAAAGAATGGTTTTGAAATATAAGTATGAATTAAAATTAAACTATTAAAATTCTTACACAAATTAATTCAATGGTAAAAGAACAAATTTATTTAATCTCTTTTAGATCTGAAAATTATATAGCTTATTATTCCTGCAATAATTACTAAGAAAACGACAAATATTAGTACGTTCCACCAAACGTTGCTTTTTTCAGATGGAACCTGTATTGTGCCTTTATTATCTACAAACGAATCATCATCTACAAGTCCGTCTATTATTTCATCTGTAAAAGGAGCTGTTTCATTTATTGCAACAACTGGCTTTGTAGTTCCAGGAGTTTCTCCTTTTATGCTTACTGCAAAATAGCTAAAACCAGGAGTTTCTGCTGTATAATAAGCATAATCGCCGTCTTGTGAAACAAATGTTGTTGGAAGTTCACTCCAAGTATCTGTTAGTCTATAAAGTGCTATTTCTGAAGTTTTTAGTTTGTTACTTGAAAGCCAAGTTTTGGCTACTTTGAAATTGATTAAAGCACTATTAAAGTCTTCATTATCCATGTTTTGTTTATCAATTGAGACATATTTATACACGTTGCCTTGTAGTTGTTTTTCTATGTTTAAGACTTCAGTAATTACCATTCTGACTGAGGAAAGGTCTTTGTTAGCGACGAATTTAATTGTTGTGACAAATAAATTATCATTATTTACATCAAATATCTTTTCTTCTCCTAAGTATATATGCACCCAAGTTAAACCTGCTTTTTCAGGTATATCAGAGTCTATTGTTAATGAACCTGAACCTGTGTCTGAAGTACTGCAACTTCTCGTGTTTGAACCCGTATATGTTCTTCCGCAGTTATTTGAATCTGTCCATGACGCGCATGTTTGACTTCCTGAGCTGCATGTTGACCATGAATCGCATGTCCAAGATGATGTGCAAGTATCTTCTAGTACTCCTGAGTGTACTAATCCTTCTACTTTTAAGTAAGATCCTTCGTCTGTGCAAGTATAAGTATTGCCTTGGAAAGTTTTTGAGTGACCTGCAGGGTTACATGCTAGTTTTGTTTCATTATCCCCTGTGCAAGTTCCACTTATTTGTCTCACAGAAGCTATTTCTGCGTCTTTTATGCATATGCTATTTTTCGTTTCATCTATATCGTCAACGTAAACGGTTTTTGTTTGGTTTTGTGAGGATAGGTCTATGCCTGAGATTATTGCTTCTCCTGCGTCTGCATCAGATGCTTGTTTCCTTATACTTACATTTCCTAAGTTTAATTTTGAACTATTTGTGAAGTTAAACGTGAAATTTACAACTGTTCTTTCTGTTGCTGCTCCTGTTGTTGTATTGTAGTCAGTTATTGTAAATGTTACTGCATTTGAATCGTTTATTTGTCTGTTCGTATCATCATTGTTATCTACTTTTAGTCCTAGATTTTCTATGTTGCTATCAATGTTATCTGAGTTTCCTTCAAGGAAATCTTCATCATCTAATAATTCGTCTCCATCAGCATTGTTTTCGCACAGTAATCCTTCTGTTGTGCTTCCGTCAAGGTCTGTTTGATCTGGGTTGTATATTAATGGGCAATTATCCCTATAATCTGGTATGTTATCTATGTCTGAGTCTCTTGTTCTATTAACTGTTAAGTTCCAATCATATGTCGTTGTTGATAAACCATCACTTACTGCAACAGTTATATTGTATTCTCCTGCGTTTGTTCCTTGAGCTGTGAAGTCTCCTTCAAAAGTATACTCGTCCGTTCCTTGTGCTACGACAAATCCGTCTAAGTACCAAGTCACTCCTGGAGTTGTTCCATCAGGATCATTGTATGAAACGTTGAATGTTGTACTACTATCTTCTTTCATCGACGTATTTTCAATTGGACTTGTTGTTGTGATTACAGGGTCTTGGTTTTCGTTTAGAACTGTTAGAGTTATATCTTCGTAATCAGTTCCTCCATTTCCATCACTAACAGATATTCTAACAGGATATGTTCCTTGATCTTGATATGTTGGTGTAAAGCTTATTATTCCTGTTGATGAATTTATATTAAATAAAGGCGTATTATCTGAGTATGTTAAGGTATTTGAATCTTGATCTGACGCTGAAACCGTGTAGGTAAATGTGCTACTTTCTATTGCGGTTAATCCTCCTATTAAGTTCAATACTGGAGCGTCATTTACATTAGTCACATTTATTGTGAATGTTGTGCTTGATCTTGTTGTTCCATCAGCTACATAAATTATTACATCGTGAACTCCTATTTGTGATTGATTTGGTGTAAAGCTTATTATTCCATTTAATAAGCCTATATTAAATAAGGATGTATTGTCTGAATAAACTAAGGTGTTGTCTGAGTCTTGATCTGAAGCAGAAACAGTATACGTAAAAGTTGAGTCTTCTGCTACATCCACATTACTTATTGAGCTTATTACAGGAGCTCTGTTTGTATCAGTTACTATCAATGTCCATGTTCTGCTAGTGCTTGTTAATCCGTCATCTACTGTTGCTTTTACTAAGTAATTTCCTTTGCTTAAGTAGCCAGTTGTGAAATTAAATGTTGAGCCTGTTTTGTTGAATGTATCATTTACGTACCATTTTATGTTTGGAGTTGTACCATCAACATCTGTTGCGGTAACAGTGAATAGTTGAGATTCTGCTTCTGCTATGCTTGGTGTTGAAGATGTTGGCGTGCTAGTTGTTATTGTTGGCGCATTATTTGTGTTGAGAACTGCTACAGTTATATCTTCGTAATCAGTTCCTCCATTTCCATCACTAACTGTTATTCTTATGGAATGATTTCCTACATTTCCTTGTGTTGGTGTAAAAGTTATTATGCCTGCGCTTGTTATGTTGAATAACGAGGTGTTATCTGTAAATGTTAAAGAGTCCCCGTCTACGTCTGAACCTGTAGCTGTGTATGTGAATTCATTGTTTTCTACGGCAGTTATTGTTCCTATTGAGTCAAGAACTGGGTTTCTGTTCACGTTGTTTATTGTTAAAGTAAATGTTTGAGTGTCGTATCCTCCTGCGTTGTCTACAACGGTTATTCTTATTGGGTGGTTTGTTGTTGATGCCACGTTTTCTGGTGTGAAGTTTATTAGACCAGTAGTTGGATTGATTGTGAATAGTGTTGAATTGTCATAGTATTTTATAGTGTTGTCTGAGTCTGGGTCTGTTGCTGATATTTGTATTTGGCAATTGCTTCTTTCGTCGCAGGATTGTGCTCCGATTGTTTCTATTGATGCATTTCTGTTTGTATCAGTTACTGTTAAAGTCCATGTTCTTTCTGTTGTTAACAGTCCATCTGAAACTATTGCTTTTATTGTGTGCGTTCCTGCACTCGTATAAGATGCTGGGAATGTATATGAGTTTCCTGTTGCTACAACAGTTGTTCCTTTATACCAAGTAGTAGATATTGTTTGTGAATCTATATCTGATGTGGTTATTGAGAATGATTTCGGTGTTCCTTCACTTGTTGTTGTGGTTGTTGTGCTTGGTGTTGGTGAACTGATTATTGGTTTTGTGTTTATTATTGTTACTTCATCGGATGCTGGTGCTGAGTATGATATATTATCGTATGCTCTTGCTATGCATATCCATGTATCTCCTACTGATAAATTTCCAGAAGTTATGTTTTGTGTTGTGTGATTTGTTAGAACACCATTTTGCTTCCATTGGTATACATAGTTATTTGTGTTTGAACCATTTACAAAACATGTTAGTGTTGAGTTTGTTCTTGCCACATTAGGTATTACATCCACAGTATCAAGATCTGTTGGTGCTGTGTGGTTTATTTGTACTAAATCAGAAGTTGTGCTTGAAGTTAATGATCCATCATATGCATATACTTCACAAGACCAGTTTTGGTTTGTTCCTGTGTTTGAAGAATCAAGAGTTGTTGAGATGCTTGTTGTTGTGTTTGAGAATTGTATTGCTCCATTTACTTTCCACGTGTAATTGTAATATATTGTTTCTGAGTCTACATCTGTGCTTGCTTCAGTTATTGAACATGTTAAATCTTCATCTACATCTGGTGAGTCTGGTGTTAAGTCTATTGTCGGGGTTGTAGGCGTGTCATTTACAGGAACTATTGTTACTGTTATATTGTCTGATGCTGTTAGTTGACTATCGCTTACTGTAATTCTTACTTCTTCACTTGTTATTCCATTTGGATAGTTGAAAGTTATTATTTTATCGTTTATTGTTGCATAGCTCGAGCTTGTGCTTATTGTTAATAAGGACGTATTTGTATCTATATCTAAAATGTATGGTGTTACGTTTAGCGTATAGTCTATGTCTTCTGTTACATTTATTGTTTGGTTTGTTGGAAGATCTGGAATTCCTGATATTGTTGGTGCATCATTTACTTGGGTTACTGTTATTGTAAAGTTCTTTGTATCTGTTAACTGTGAATCTGAAGCAGTTACAGATACTGCGTATATTCCGTCCTGTGCTAGTGCTTGTGCATTATTTGGTGTCCAGGTTATTAGTCCCGAGGTTGTATTTATTGTCATTCCTGCAGGTTCATTTGTTAAGGAATATGTTATTATGTCTCCGTCTGTGTCTGATGCTGTTGCTTGGTATGTGAATAATTGGTCTTCTATTGCTTCTTGATTTTGTATTGGTGTTATTACTGGAGCTGTGTTTGACTGTGTTGATTTGTTCACAGTAAATGTGTTTATTGATGCTTGTTCATAAACATAAAAAGTTGCTCCATTTAGTGCGTATACTTGTATTTCTGCGCCGTACTGTCCGTTTGTTAGGTTTTCTGCGGTTATGTTCCATTCTATTATATATCTTAGTTCTCCTGTGTATCCTGTTAGGCCTGTTCCTCCATATCCATATCCATATCCAAAGTTAGTTCCTATACTGTTATAGTCTGCCCCATATCCATATCCGTAATCGTATGATGAAATATCAACGTATACATAGGGTATTTGAATGTTTGAACAACCGTTTAGAATGGTTCCGTTTACGTAGAATGAGCATGTTTTTAGCGTATCATTAATGTATAAGGTTATATTTTGTATTGGCACGAGTTCTGAATCATCTATGTCTATGCTTACATTAAAAGTTACTAAATCATCAGAATCTTGATATGTTGTTTTATCTGTTAATAAATTTACGAGAACTGCCGAACCAAAACTTGGGAATATTACTAATGCCAGAACTATTAGTACTATACCTACACTTATTATTCTGGTTTTTAATTCACCTTTTTTCAAATTCAAACCCCAAGCAATATAGCTTCTGCATTATAAATCAATTCTTTCTTTATAAAGTTTTTTGATTTATTTTGTTTTAATATAGATAAGCATATATTTTTATTTTTCACTCATTAATGATTAATAGGTCTTGTTTTTTTAGAGTTTTTTCGCAGTATTTGCTGAGAATGAGGAATTTGGCTGAATTAAAGAATATCGAAAAGATTACTAATTGACTTGTGAATTTATCCGAAAACTTGTTTTCTGGCGCCCCATAAACTATGTTTATGAGGGTTATCCGGAATTGGATATCGCAAATTGCGATACCTAAATTTTAACCGTATCGAATTCGACACCTTTAGAAACAAACGCATGGCAGGAAGCAAACCGGTATAAGGCTCCGCACTTCCTGACCGTTACCAACAAATAAATGAAATGCAATATACTATTTATATTTTACGAATTTTTCATCGTAATTTTTCCGAAAATTTCATCTAAGTGAATTACCTTATCTGCTGCCCTCATCGTTTCTCTTCCAAGATTAGAATATCTTCAAATTATTTGTTTTAGCATTTCTAATGTTTCTTCTTTGAATTTTGAGAAAGCAAACCATTTCTTTCCAAGGTCCTTTAATGAAGCGCCTACGTGGTAAATTTCTTTTTTATCTAATATTAAGAATCGGTCATGAGATTTTTTGAATTCTTTAATTTCTATAGTTTCGTGTTGTTCATTATGTTTCTTTAAATCTAACATTAATTGTTTTGTTAAGTTTTTTGTGAGAATAATTGCTTTTACGCCTTTTTTTCTTTTTGAAAGGATTGTTAGTGTTGTTTCATCAACAAAATTATCTATTAAGATTATTTCTTTACTAGCTGATTTTATTAGATTTGAAACAAAGATATATGCATCAAAATTTTTCCCTTCAAAAAATATTTTTTTATCTGGTTTAATGTCTTTTTCCTGAATTAAATTAAATACTCTTTCAAAGTTCTTGTTTGTTGTAAATTCAAATTCTATTTGCTTTCTTTCTAAGTCATTAACTTTTAGTAAGATACCCGGGTTTTGGCTTAGAAATCTCCTCATTTCAACAAATGCATTAATTATTTTAATGCTGACTTGTATTGCTGTTTTGCTTCTTAAAACAGCCGAAAGCATAGAAACTCCTTGCTCTGTGAATGCATACGGCAAATATCTCCTTCCCCCATGTCTTGATCTTGAGGTCGCATTTTGCGACCTCAACTTTTCTTTTTCTAAGATCGCAATTTGCGACCTTAAAGAATCATCAGATCTTGAGGTCACAGTTTGTGACCTCAAGTTTTCGTACTCTTTCTCAGTTAATTGGAACATAAAATTTTCAGGAAATCTTTCCTTATTTCTTTTTACAGCTTGATTAAAAGCTTTAGTTTCTACACTGTAAAGTTCTGCTAGGTCTGTGTCAAGCATTACTTTTTGACCTCTTATCTCATAAATTTTGCTTTTGATTTGTTCTTCAGGAATTAGATCGTTTTGCATATTCTTTGAGAATTAATTTTTTATAAATACATTTTGTTAATACTTGACCAGTGCTTATAAAGAAGTTTGATTGGAAATGCTGAAATGACTGAATTTAGTTGTTTCAGAGCTTATCGAAAATATTACTGGTTGACTTGTTATTATTTGCGGTTTTTTGTTAAATCAGAACTGGACTGCGCTTTCTCTCCGCCTACGTTGAAAACCATTTCTATGTTTAATTTATTACAAAGTTGATATTCAGGGATGTTATCTGCTTTTCTATCACCGCCGTTGGCGAAGATTAGGTGGTGATTTGGATACTTTTGTTTTATTAAAGATAATTCGTTGCAAACACTTTTGTTTTCGTCGTTTGGCTTGTGACTGGTTATTAATACTTCGTCTATGTACCTTATTGCTTCTAAGATTTCCTTTCTTTCTTCTTCATCCATGAAGACGAAGTCTTTTTTGGCTTTAAGCCAATTATTATTGTTTAAGATACAAACTGTTTTGTCTGCTAAAGCTTTTGCTGCCTTGAACATTCTGATATGGCCTTTATGGACTGGGTCAAAACCGCCTGAGATTATTGATATTTTCACTTTGAAATAGAACTTTTGGAGAAGAGGTATTTAATATTTTTGGTGAAAATTAAGGAAAGCTTTAAAATAAATAAAAGAAGAACACAAAAAACAAAAGGCGTTAGGGGCAAAAATAAGTTGAAAGAACTCTTCAAATACATAAAGACAGGAATAAAAGAAAAAGGACTAATTAAGTTTGGAAAAGAGTTTTTGTTTGAAAATAAAACAACGCAGCAAACAATAATGAAGAATACGTTTTGGTTGTTCTTGGCAGAAATATCAAATAAAATACTATTATTTTTAACAACAGTACTAATTGCAAATATTTTAGGAGCGTTAAAGTACGGACAATTCAATTTCGCAATTTCATTCGCAACACTATTTTCTGTACTTATTGATTTTGGATTGTCAACATATTCAATTAGAGAAATAGCAAAAAACAAATTTTTTTTAAATAACAATTTAATTACAATCACCCAAATAAAGCTAATCCTGTCAGCGACTGCAGTAATTTTAGGAAGTGGAATTTATTTTATAATCGGATACCCTATAGAACTTTTTGCTTTTGTACTATTAGCATTTACCTGGACCATAATTCAAAATTTTTCTGAATATGTTTTATATATAAGTCAAGGACTTGAAAAAATGCATTTTGTAGCCATTGGAAAAATTTTATACGCGACACTGTTAATTGGATCAATAGCTGCAATAACCACAATAAATTCAACGATTAATTTTATATTTTTATCTTATATTGCTGCGTCTTTAATAACCCTAGTAATTATTGCATATCTTGTGCTAAAAAAAACAAATTTCTCAAATACATTACTTGAATTTAAACAAACATATGAACTAATAAAAGAAAGCTGGCCCTTCGCATTGAGCATATTAGTTAATGCACTATACACATATATAGATATTTCAATACTTGCACTGTTTGTATCATTCGATCTAATCGGCATTTATTCAGTCTCTGTAAAAATACTCCTCTTACTTTATGCATTAGGAGGTATATTAGCAAGCGCATCGTTTCCTGCGATTTCAAGAATTACAAAAACAAGTAAATCCCAAGTCAAAAAATTAATTAATAAAACAATAATAATAAATATAGGAATATCCATATTTGCAATAATTATAAGCCTTTTAATGGATAAAATAATATTCCAAATCATAGGATCTGAATTTTCTCAAAGCTACGTTCCTTTTAGAATTTTATTAATATCACTGCCATTTTTATACACAAGATTAATATTCGGAAATTATTTGAAAGCATCAAATAACCAATTGAAGTATTTCGGAATAATCCTTTTAGGAGCAATCATAAATATTTCATTGAATTTTTTATTGATTCCTAATTTTAGTTATCTAGGCGCTGCAATTGCAACAACATTAAGCGAAATAGCAGTATTTTCTATTTCAACAATAACATATTTCAAACTAATAAATCAAAGAAATACATAAGTATATAAAGATTATAAAAAAAGAAAAAAAGAATGAAAAAAATTTTGTTTATAGTCGGCGCGAGACCTAATTTTGTTAAAATAGCTCCGCTTATAAGAGCATGTAAAAAATACGAAAACATAAATTATCTTTTGGTCCACACAGGACAACATTATGATAAAAATATTTCTTCTGATTTATTTGAAGATTTGGAAATTCCAGAACCCGATTATAATTTAAATGTCGGTGGTTTAACACCTGCAAAACAAATTGGCCAAACAATAATTAAATTAGACGATATAATATTGGAACATAAACCAGATTTATGCGTTGTTGTAGGAGACATAAACTCAACATTATCTGCAGCAATATGTAGTTTAAAAAATAATGTAAAAATAGCACATATAGAAGCAGGATTAAGAAGTTTCGATAAAAATATGCAAGAAGAACACAATAGAATACTTGTTGATAACATTTCAGATTATCTTTTTGTTACAGAAGAATCAGGTTTAATAAATTTAAAAAATGAAACAATAAGTCCAGAAAAAATATTCTTTGTAGGAAATGTGATGATTGATAGCCTCACACATACAATTCAGAAAAACAACATAAATTTGAATAACAAACAAGACTATTTTGTAGCTACAATTCACAGACAAGAAAACTTGAAAAAAGAAATTTTCTTAAAAAACATGATAAATGCATTCAACACGATAAGTAAAGATAAAAAAATAATATTGCCCCTACACCCTAGAACAAAAAAAATGCTTTCTGAACTTAAGCTTTTATCTAAATTCAACAATAAAATAGAAATAATAGACCCCATGAAATATTCAGAATTTATATCTTTGATTGCCAAATCAAAAGGAGTAATTACAGACTCAGGAGGAATACAAGAAGAAACAAGTTACTTGAAAATACCTTGTTATACAATAAGAGACAGTACTGAAAGACCTATAACAATAACAAAAGGAACAAATATTTTAATCTCTGATTTCGATGAATTATTAAAAAAAATAAAAACTCCACCTAAAAGAGGAGAAAGCATCCCCTTGTGGGACGGAAATACAGCGCCAAAAATTCTCGAGAAAATCAATAAATTGATACAATAAATATATAAAAAGATACCGAGTATCCTCTCTATGAAAACATTCAGAAAGACATTTTATTGCACCCTTTATGGTTTGGGAACTCTATTTTTTGAAGGAAAATATTTTAATCTTAAAAATGAAATTAGAAAGTTAAATACATCTCAATACGAATCAGAGAATCTAATAAAAACTAAATTAAACAAAAAGTTAAGTGCTCTACTTTCTTTCTCAACTCATAACAACACACACTATAAAACACTAATAAAAAATACAAACTTAAAATATGATGAACGAAGACTTTATGAACAAATAAAAAAATTTCCGACATTATCAAAACGAACCATAAAAAACAATTACAATCAATTAATATCAAAAAATGCACCTAAATCAAAAAAATGGAATACAGGCGGTTCCACAGGAGAACCTTTATTTTTCATTAGAGATAATGAAGCATTTCACAAAATAACTGCCGCAGTTTTTAGGTCCTGGGAATGGACCGGATGGAAGTTTGGAGATAAAATGTACAATCTTTGGGCCCATCCTGAAGATTTAAAAAGTAGTAAAAAACTAATTAATATAATAAAAAACTACTTACTAAATTTTGAGACTTTATCTGCATTAGATTTAAACAAAACTCAATTAAATAACTATGTTAATAAGATAAAAAAAGATAAAAAATATTTTTTAAGAGGATATGCATCTGCACTTTACGTATTTGCAAAATATATAACAGATAACAAAATAAAAATAAATTCTCCCCAAGCAATAATAAGTACGGGAGATAGTCTTTATCCAGAATATAGAAAAACAATAGAAAAAGCATTTGGATGTAAAGTATTTGATCAATATGGCGGCAGAGACTCATCGGTTTACGCTGCTGAATGTAAAGAACATCAAGGTTACCACATATCTATAGAAACAGGATTTCTAGAAATTGTAAACAAAAATATCCTTATAACAGATTTGCTTAATAAAAGCATGCCGTTTATAAGATATGAAGTGGGAGATTTAGGAAAACAAATAACTTGGAAAAAATGCAATTGTGGAATAACTCTTCCCAGAATAAAAAAAATATATGGAAGAGATTGCGATATAATAAAAAAACCTAATGGAGAAAATTTAATAGTTCATCATTTCACAAATCTGTTCGAATGGTTCGATTCAATAAATCAATTTCAAATAATTCAAGAAATGGAAAATCTACTCGTGGTAAAGCTGATTGTAAACAAAAAGTTTGATGAGAAAGAAAAGAAAATATTGATAAAAAAATTGAAATTCGTAGTAGGTAAAGAAATAAAAATAAATTTACAAATTGTCAATAAAATAAATTTGTCTAAATCAGGTAAGAGAAGATTTATAATATCTAAAATTAAAGAAATAAAATGAACCTCCCCGCACTGAAGTACGGGGTATCCAGCTTAGGCAAAGGAGCTGATTTTCCTTTGTTGATAGTAAGCGGGAAGCTTATTATCAGGTAAACTCCATTCACCTTGACTGTGGACAATATAGTTTTGAA
>JAIPHP010000022.1 GCA_021735165.1 Candidatus Woesearchaeota archaeon | reverse complement strand
TAAGGCCACACATGGCTCTTAGATTTAATGTTCTGGAAACACCAGAACAAGCCTTTCAACGAAAGTTGAAAGCGGAGGTTTAATAAATGATAAAACGAAAAAAGGTATCGAAGGGAAATACTTACAGGATAACACAAAATAATTCTATTCCATAACATTTAAAACACATACAAATACACAAATCCTATGCCAAAAAAAGAAGAAATCCTAAAAGCGTTAGAAGACGTCTACGATCCAGAAATAGGAGTTGACATAGTAACACTAGGTTTGATCTATGAAGTAACAATAAGCCAAGAAAATGATGTTCACATTCTTATGACCTTTACTTTCCCAGGTTGTCCTTACGGTCAACAACTTCAAGAAGAAGTTGAAGATGCAGTAAAAGGACTTAAAGATGTTAGAAATGTCAAAGTAGAAATCACTTTTGAACCTGCATGGACTCCTGAAAAAATAGATCCGGATGTAAGGGCTGCATTAGGATTTTGAAAATAAAAATTTATCGAGTAAAAAGTGAACTGAAATCAATATGATTATGCTCACAATAAAACTAACCCAAAAACTTAGTTGATTAATTCTAAAAATGTTGTAAAGTAACAAAACAAATAATATTTCCACGATGAATTTTATTATTCTCATTTTTTCTATATGACCAAATTAAAATCCTAAAAATGCTTTTTTCAATCTTTTCTTTCTGATAAACCATTTTAATTTTTGCTCGATATCTTTAACTTTGAATTTCTTCTCATCTTCCAAGAATTCTTTAGTGTGATGCATAGCTCTTCCTGACTTTGTTTTCTTATAGCCGTGCTTTTTATGCAATAGTTCATGATACATAATATAATCTAATAATTCTTTTTCATCCTTAAAAATATCAGAAATCACAACCAAATTACTCTGATATTCATAATGTCCTAATTTTGTAAACGCACGACCCCCCCATTTTAAATTAGGAACATCCATAAATCCGTCAAAATAAATTTCATTAACTCTATTAAAACTTTCAATTAATTCTTCATCAGAATCTTCAATCTTTGTAAATTTCCCTAGATTATTTATGAACTTCTCATATAAATCTAGCTCTGTTGTTTTTGAGCTTTTTCTATTAGGATAAACTTTCAAAAGTAAGTGCTGAATCAAACCTATTCTTAGATCTTCAGAGTATTCAAGCCAATCTTTGCTTAAAGAAAAAATAATTGTATTAAAATCATATTTGACATTGGCATTTAAAGATTTAAATTTATTAGAATACTGAACTTCTATATTTCTATATTCTGAATACGTAGGAAAAATTCCTTTGTAAGCAATTTCGGCTATATTCATTTTCAATTCATAATTTTAGGATTCTTAATAAGTATTTCTCTAAGTATAAAAGGAAACCACACAGTGCTTATTATTGCTAATAATATCAAAGCTGAAAATAAATAATCAGGAATTAAACCAGCCCTGAAAGCTACAAGTGCAATAGCCAATTCGGTGCTACCTCTGCTGTTCATAGCCCAACCAATCAAATTTAATTGTTTCCACGTAAAATTAGTGTTGATTTTAGCTAAAAAAGCACCTATTAACTTAGAAACAACGCCTATAAATATTATCATAATTATTATTTCAGGTTCAATTGCCAAATAACTAATATCAAAAAATATTCCCATTGAAATAAAGAAAAAAGGTATAAAAATATACTGTAACATATTTCTAATGATGTTCAAAGATTTTTTATTATCTACTAAATAATCTTGCAGAAATAATCCTACAAAGAAAGAAATTATTGCACTGGTAAGTAAACTAAATTGCCCAAACGTATTGACGCTGAAAGAATAAGCGGTAAGCATAAAGATTAAAATTCCAAGAATGTTATCAATCATTCCAGATTCTAAAATAGCAGTTCCAACCCTTGTTTTTATTTTTCCAACTTCCATCAATTCCTTTGCTTTTTCAGCTTCAGCAGTCATACTCAAACATATGCCTACAACTACTGAAATGATAATAGAGAAACCTAAGATGTGGAAAACAAAAAAACCTATTATAAAAGGCACTAGCAAAGAAAAAATACCTATGCTTGTAGCATCGTGTCGTTCACTATAAAATCTTCTCAACGAGCTATTTAGGCCTGCAAAAAACATTAAACCAATCAAACCAATATCCCCAAGAATAATTATTGTTTGAGTATTAGGTTCCATAATTAAATATCTTAAATGATCAGTTCCAAGAATTATTCCCACAAAAATAAGAGAGACCATACCGGAAATCTTGGTTTTTTTAGAAATATATAAAGCTAAAAAAGACAAAATTAATATTATTATTATCGTAATCAACAAATTCATAACTTATAGTTCGTAAGTTAATATTTATAATAGTTTTTATTCAAAAAGAACTATTCCTCTTCATCATCAATATATTCATCCTCTTTAGTCCAATACCCTGACCGCTCATGAAAAAACCTAACCATCTATTTAATCTAAAGATGGGTTGATATATATAATTTATGTAAAATAATTAAACTTTCTTACCAAATCTTAACTTATCAGAACTAAAATTAAGAACTAAACTATAAACTAAAAACAGCACAGCAAACAAAAGCAAAGCCAAACTCATACTAAACCTTTCAGTTAAAACCCCGAAAACAGGATACAAAACAAAAATTCCAATGTGCACAAAAAAATTATTAATCGATAACATGGTTGCCCTATTTTCAGAGGCAACAAGCTCATTAACATAATGATTAATAATAACTTCAAAGAATCCATTAACGCCACAAAGCACCAAATAAAAAAACACTCCCCACCAAGGGAACATAAAACTCATCAAAAAAACACACAAAAAAATAAAAAATTGAATAAAATAAATAGAATGCTTCATCTTTAAATTTTTTTCAATATGATCGCTTTGCTTAGACATAAAAGCAGTAACAATAGCTGCAATAAAAGAAATAATGCCTATCAAAGAAACAGGAATCATTATTTTCTCAAAAAACAGAGATGAAGTCGATTGAATAATTGTTATTATTGAACCCACAATTAAAGAAAAAAAAGCAAAAATCCTAAGATTTTCATTAAACTTAAACTCTTTTAAACCTTGCTTAAAATGTATCAAAGAATTAACATAATTAAATTTCTTAACAGTCTTAAAAGGCTCTTTAATAAAAAACAATAAGACTAAACCCAAAAAAATGAAAGGAATAGATATTATAGCAGGCATCTTAACACTAAAAGAAAAAATAAAAGCACCTACAGTAAACACAAGACCCATAGAAACATATCTGATAGTGAACTGAATTCCACTTATTTTTTTATGTTCTTTAATTCTCCCGGTCTTTTTCAAAGAATCATAAAGAAGTGCCGCGCCCGTTCCTGATGCCAGGCTTACACCTATTCCGCTTATTATCTTTGCAACTAGGAAAGGCCAAAAACCATTCGCGAAACTAACAATAACTAATTCCGCTAAATATAAACAAGTAGAAATAATTAATGTGTTTTTCTTTCCTAAAAAATCAGCGACGATACCTGAAGGAATTTCTAAAAGCAAAGTAACAAGAGCAAAAACACTTAAAATGATAGTAAATTCATAAACAGAAACTTGCGAAGCAATGTAAAACAAAGCAATAACAGGAATATAAAAACGAGCCCACATCAAACCCGAAAAAATATACAACAAAGAAATATTTCTATTCATATATTTATTTAAAAAAACATCAACCATAAAATAAGCACGTCTTTAATTATTTATAATGCTTTTCATAAAATTCTAAAACTTATTATTCCATAATATTAAAAAACAACAACGAACTAACAAAACCAAAATGAAAATAATATCTTGGAACGTGAATGGAATAAGGGCGGCTATAAAAAAAGGATTTGAAGAATCAATGAAAAAACAAAATGCAGACATAATTTGCATACAGGAAACAAAAATAAATGAAGAACTGCCAGTACTAAAAGATTACGAACAGATATGGTCTTTTGCAGAAAAAAAAGGATACTCAGGGACTGCAATATTTACAAAAGAAAAACCACTCTCAATAAAAAAAGACTTTCCTCACAATGGAGACGCAAATAAAGAGGGAAGAACAATACTTGCGGAATTCAAGGAATTTTACTTAATAAACGTGTACGTACCAAACAGTGGAAGAGGATTGACAAGACTTGAGTACAGAAAAAAATGGGATGAAGACTTCTTAAAACATTTAATTGGGCTGGAAAAAGAAAAACCAATAATAATATGTGGTGACTTTAACGTAGCACATAAAGAAATAGATCTTGCAAATCCTAAAAATAATTACAATAAAACAGCAGGATATACGCAAACAGAAATAAACAGCATGAATTTATTGCAAAAACAATTTATAGATACATTTAGAGAGCTCAACAAAGAACCAGATAATTATACTTGGTGGTCATACATGTTTAACGCAAGAGCAAAAAACATAGGTTGGAGAATAGACTACTTTCTTATATCAAAAAAACTTAAGTTAAAATTAAAAGACGCATTCATACTTCCCGACATAATGGGTTCTGATCATTGTCCAGTAGGAATAGAACTAAAATGAAAAAAACAACAAGAAATAAAATGCTTGCCGTAATATCGGGAATTTTAGGCGGTTTAATAGTTTCTTTGCTTGGCGCGATAACAACAGGAAATATGGCAAAAAATCAAAATATGGGCTTAGAAGGCATAGGACTTATAATGATGTCGCTGTTCATAGGATATTTTGTGGGTTCTGCAATAATAACAATAATCTTCCTAAAACTTTTTAAAGAAAAAGGTAAAATACTACATTCGGTAATCGCAGGAATATTAATTTCTGTGATTTTATGGTTGTGCATAGGAATAATAAACTATGGGACAATACTTGCAGTAACATACTTGATGCTGTGGATTGTCCTGATTCCAATAACAATCACAACATCATACAAATATGCCTTGAGGTGGAAAAAATGAAAAAAACAATTTTGATAATGTTGGTAATTATTTTGGCAACTGCAGTAGTAGCACAAGAACAAACAAAGAAATCGGAAGCACAAAAAATATGTGAATATGCACAAGCAGAATTCGTAGTAGGTTTACAAATACCAAGTTTTATACCCTATGGAAACGACATATTAAACATACAAACTATTGATGGTCAAAGCATAGGATACTTAAAAACAAAAGATAACAAACTCGAAGCATTAGAATGTGGTCAAATAAAAGAAAACCCGACATTCATAATAAAAATAAAAGACCAACAAACAATAGAAAACATAATGAATTCACAAAAACCAGCCAGCGCATTAAATAACGAAATAAAACAAAACAACATAAAAATTGAAGGAACCAACTTCGGCTCAAGCGTATCAAGTTTCTTTACAAAACTCGCAATAATGCTTGGAAGCTGGTTTGACTAAAAACATTTGACTAAAAACATAAAAATTTAACTTTTCTTTCTTTTTTTTCAAATAAATGTTATGATAATTAAATGTTCAAATAACAAACGATAAACCCCCTTATAAAATTACACAATAGCACTTCGTATTATGAGCAATTTTAAAATTCGCAACATCGCTATTTCTTTAAATTAATGCCTAACTCTTCTAATTGTTCCTTAGAAACCTCTGAAGGGCTATTCATCATCAAATCTTCAGCATCCTTATTTTTTGGAAAAGCAATAACTTCTCTAATATTATCAGCTCCTGCTAACAACATAATAAGCCTATCAAACCCAAAAGCAATACCACCATGTGGTGGAGCTCCATATTCAAATGCTCCAAGCATAAAACCAAATTTGGCCTTCTGTTCTTCCTTACTAATATTAAGAGCATCAAAGACTTCTTCTTGCAATTTCCGATCATGGATTCTTATACTTCCACCGCCTAATTCAACACCATTTAACGTAAGATCATAAGCTCTACTTTTAACTTTCTCAGGATGTTCTCTCAACAAAGCTCTATCTTCCAAATTAGGAGATGTAAATGGATGATGCATGCTAACATACCTTTTATGTTCGTCAGACCAATCCATTAAAGGAAAATCAGTAACCCACACAAAACTCCAATCATCTTTAATTAATTTCAGTTGTTTTCCAAGATGTAATCTTAAAGCGCCTAAACTAGGTGCGACAACCCGCTCTAAATCAGCAACAAAAAAAACGTATTCTCCATTACTTATTTCAAAAGGAACATCTGATATAAATTTAGCAATGCCTCCTGATAACGCGTCATTATCCATCTTAACCCAAGCCAAACCCTTAGCACCATATACTTTAACAACATCAGTTAGCTTATCAATATCCTTCCTAGAAAAATCTCCTTTAACTTTTAACGCTCTAACACACGAAGCATTCTTAAAAATCTCAAAATCAACCTTATTGGCCCAACTAGTAACATCTTCAATTTTTAATCCAAATCTTAAATCAGGTTTATCACTGCCATATATCAACATAGCATCGGCATAAGAAATTTTAGGAAATGGGATTTTAATATCAATACCTAAAGTTTTTTTCCAAACATGTCGAATCATACCTTCCATGATTTCATAAATATCCTCTTCTTCAACAAAACTCATTTCTAAATCAATCTGAGTAAACTCTGGTTGTCTATCAGCCCTTAAATCTTCATCTCTAAAACACTTAACAATCTGCATATATCTATCAAGACCTGCAACTTGAAACAACTGTTTAAAAATCTGTGGACTTTGAGGTAAAGCAAAAAAATTACCAGGATTCACACGAGAAGGAACTAAATAGTCCCTAGCACCCTCAGGAGTGCTCTTACCAAGGATGGGCGTCTCAAGCTCTAAAAAACCAAGTTTATCAAAATATTCTCTTACAGCAATACTTGCTTTATGCCTTAAAATTAAGTTATTTCTCATGCGCGAAGTCCTCAAATCAAGATATCTATACTTCAATCTAGTCTCTTCAGTAGTATCAGAATTCTCAACATCCAATGGCAAAGGTTTAGATTTATTTAAAACAACAAAAGATTCAACTTTAATTTCAATTGTGCCAGTAGATAATTTCAAATTAGGTTCGGGTTTTTTAAATACTTCCCCACAAACTTTAACAACTGATTCCTTAGAAATGCTCTCTTTAATCAAATCTTTAGAAATAACTAGCTGAGTAACGCCGTAACGATCATATATATCAACAAAATTTAAATTACCATGACTTCTAATACTTTGAACCCACCCACACAAAGTTACTTTCAAACCAACATGATTTTCTCGCAATTCACCACAATTATGAGTTCTTAACATTTTACCTAAAAGAGCAAACCCGAATAATATAAATACTTTGCTATTAACAAAAAAATTATTCACTCTGAATAAATACCAAAACATTAAAAAATAAACCCTCATTTTTTCAAAAATACAATGATATTAGAAACCTTCTTAAACGGAACACATTATGGAAGTACAGGTCTTCAATGGGTAACTGCAATATCCATATTTATAATAATAATATTAGGTGTCAAACTCTTAAAAACTGCAGTTATAGGGTATTTGAAAAAATTAGTGAAGAAAACAAAAAATGATTTTGACGACGCGCTACTTGATGCCATAGATGAAATAAAATGGCCATTTTACGTATTTATAGCACTTTTTACAGCAATAAGCTATTTATCAGTTAACAACACAATAGATAGAATAACATTCTTTTTAACAATATTTGTAGTCGTGTTTTATTTGGCAAAAATAATAAGAGTCATAATAGTGCATATTGGAAGATTTGTGAATAAAGATAGTGCAATAATCAACGGAGATGAAGTAGATTATGATGACAGCATGTCAAATGTAATGGCAACAATAATACAAGTATTGATCTGGATTGCTGTAATATTGTTTGTACTTTCAAACTTAGGATTCAACATAGGCACAGCTCTAGCAGGAGTAGGTATAGGTGGAATTGCAATAGCATTCGCACTACAAAACGTACTATCAGACATATTTGCTTCATTTTCAATATATTTTGACAAACCCTTCAAAAAAGGAGACTTCATAGTTATAGGAACAGACATGGGCGTAATAGAAAAAATAGGAATGAAATCCACGAGAATAAGAACCTTGCAAGGTCAAGAACTAATAGTTTCCAATAAAGAACTAACAGAAACAAGAGTGAACAACTATAAAAAAATGGAGAGAAGACGAGCAGTATTCACTTTAGGAGTCACATATGAAACACCAGTAAAAAAACTAGAAAAAATTCCCTTAATAATAAAAGAGATATTCAAAAAAGTCCAAAACGCGGACTTAGATAGAGTTCACTTCAAATCATATGGAGATTTTTCACTAAATTATGAAATAGTATATTATGTGAATGCATCAGACTACAACATATATATGGATATACAACAAAATGTGAATCTAGAAATAAAAAGAAGATTTGAAAAAGAAAAGATAGACTTTGCATATCCAACACAACAAATATACTACGCAAAAAACTAAAAGAACAAAATATATAAATAATAACATAACACGTAATGTTATCTTAAGGGGTAAAAAATTTGAGAAACAAAAAAGTATTCAGCGTATTTTTCAGAGAAAAACCTGCTATGATGCTAGTAAAATTAAGAGGAGCAACAAATGAAGTATACGCAAGCTCCCTAGCAAAACAAGTAGATTGTACATACAGCCACGTAGTAAAAATTTTACAAGAAATGGAAAAAGCAAACATAGTAAGTTTCAAAAAGGAAGGAAGGCTAAAAATTCTACAACTAACAGACAAAGGAAAAGAAATAGCGGATCATGTTGAACAAATAATGAGTAAATTATAACTATATCTTCAAATTTTTCTTTTTTTAAACCTTAGACCATGTAATATGTTTCTAAATATTTTGAAAGAAGATGTTAAGTCGACTATTTTTTATGTGAAATTGCAAAACCATCAAACAGCACTACTGACAAAAAACACCCAAAGATTTTTTAAACGTTTGTTCTAAATAAGTGTTCTGAATACATATTAATATATAAAATTAATAAAAAACAACAAAACTTAAAGTAAATCAAATTAAAAACTAATTCATTATTAAAATAAATTTAGTTTAAAACTTTAAAAAAGCCAAATTGTTCGAAAATATTACAAAATTAACCAAATATATTTCGTAAATTCTATAGAAACACCTTTTAAGCACTTCATTTTAATAAACTTACACAGCGGAGGTGTAAATATGAGTGAAAACAAATTTGATTACATAAAAAACGAAACAGGCAGAATAGCACTAGCAGCAATAGGCGCAGGTCTAATATACAAAAAAGGACCAGAACTGATCGAAGGAACATACGAAAAATCAGGAGAAATAAAAGATAAAGCGTTGGAATCAATAAGTAACACGTACCAATCATTAAAAGAAAAAGCAACAACAAAAAACCTTGTAAAACTAGGAGTTATAGGTGTTGCAGCATTAGCTACAAATAACATAGTAGATAATGTGTATGAAGAAAAACAACTAAAAGACTGAGGTTATGTAAATGAGTGAAAAAGGGGAAAAAAATGCCAAAAGAATAATCTATGGAGGTCTAGGTATTTTAGGTTTGAATGTTCTCTACAAAAAAATATTTTCAAATACGAGAACAAAAATATATTTAGCAACAGCAATAACAGGAATATTTATTGCAACACAATGCAACGACGAAATAAAAACAATATACAACGATTTCAAAGAAACAGAAAAAACACAAACGCAACAAGATACATCAGAACTAGAATACAAAACAAACAACATAGCAAAAACAACAAACAACACATATCAAACTGCAAAAAACAGAGAAACACAATTCTTTCAACAAACACGAAAAAACAGCTTAGACAACACAATATACTCGTCAATGAAAAACTTTAGAGGTAAATAAAAATGGATCCAGAAACAAAAAAAGGCATTATAAAAATTGCTAAATTAGGCGCGCTAGGAACCGGCCTATACTTTGCAGGACCATCAATAGGAGAAGGATTGCTATACGGTGGAGCAGCAATTTCAGGAATTTACCTAGTTAACAAAGTAATATTTAGAAACTGGAAAACAACACTGGCTACCGCGGGATTACTAACAGCTGCCTACCTCATAAGCCCTCTATCAAAAGATTTAAGACAAGAAGTAAAAACAACATGGAACAACTCAATACTTCAAGAAAACAAAGAATTAGAAAATACGATAGATCAAAAAGAACAAAAAATAGAAAGCTTAGAAGACTCAATAATGTTAATAGATAAAACATACAAAAATAAAATAGACTCAATAAACAAAACATGGTCAAAAAAAATAACACAACAAAAAATTCTAGAAAACTACGCCTTAACACAAAAACAAACAAATCAAGAACTAAAACAAATAACCCGAAAAATAATTGAAATAGATCAAAAAGTTCAAACTAACATAAACAAAACTGAACAAGTAGGATTATACATAACAAAACAAAACAGCGCTAATGAAATGAACTTAAAACTACAAAATTCAGAACCAAAATATACAAAAAACTCAAAAGAATCAACCAACAAAAAACAAGAAACTAACACTTGGTACTGCGTGCAACCAGGAGACATGCTATCAAAAATAGCCAGAACATATTACGGAGAAACAACAGACTACAAAGAAATATCAGAATTAAACAAAATAAATAATCCAAACCAAATAGATATAGGACAAATAATACAACTAAATCCAAACAAACTCATAACAAAACAAAAACTACAAACAAACAAAATGCCCAACAAATTGCTCCTCCTAAAAAAAGGAGAATCAATACAACAATATCTAGAACTACAAAATAAAAACCTGGATACAGATAAAACACTTCGAAAAATAATTGATTACAACCAAAACCTAGGAAACCTAGCAGTAAGCACCAATCCAGTAAAATACAATAAACAAATCATCTACATACCCGACTAAAAAAGGTGATATTATGAGTATATTAAACAAACTAAAAGAATACGTAAACAAAATTGATCAAACAATAACAGGAGTATCCCAAGACATAAAACTAGCAATAAACGACTACGACACAGTCTTAACAACAACATATGGTGAAATAAACACTTGCAAAAAACAATTCGAAGATGTGCAAAAAATGACTGTTGAAGAATTCATAAAAAATGGACTTTATGAACTAAACAGCATAAAAGAAACAGCAAAAGAATCAATAACAAAAAGCTACGATTCAACTAAAAAAATAGTAGACCAATTCATTCACAAACAAAAAAAAAGATTTCAAAAAAAAGAAACCATAGAAGACATAATAAAAAAAGAAACAAAAACATCAATTACATACGCAGAAAACAAAATGCTTGAACAACCAAAACCACATAACTACGAATTCAAACTAAACAAAAACTACCAAACAAACATACAAAACATAAAACAAAACTACTCAAATAACATAACAACCCTAGCAGATACACTACTTGGAAAAGATCAAAAAGGAAAAAGAACCCTTTGGAACTGGGAAAAAAGAAAACAAAAATTAGAAGCCCTCTTAAAAAACACAAATTACGAAACACAAGACAAAAAGGCACTGCAAGAAATAAAACAAACACTACAAAACAATAAATACCTAAAAAAACAACACAGCAACTTATACGAAACAATAACAAACAAAATAGAAGAAGCAATACTGAACGCCTAAAAAAATAAACTAAAACCAGTTTTAACTCTAAAACTAACCGAGTTAAGACCCCATAATTCAATTTGAAAAAACCAAACAAAAAACTTGAGGTAGCGATAGCTGTAAAAAAATGAATGAAACCCTATATTACGTAAAAGAACTAGCAAAATCAACAACCCTTGCACTCATACTAACAGCATACACATTCGTAGAAAACCCAATAACAAAATCAAAACCAGAAAAAAAACCCAAACAAATAACACGAGAAAAAACAATATACGAAAATCCAAGCAAAATAAAAATACAAGAACGACTAAACAAACTCATAAATGAAGAATACTATAAAGAAACAAAAAAAAACATAGAAACCAAAAAAATCCCTGTATTAATGTTCCACAAAATAGGATACGATAAAGACAGATACACTATAACTCCAAAAGAATTTGAAAATATACTAACACAACTAAAAAACAACAACTACTACATCTTAGAACCGCAAAACTTCATACAAGGAAATCTATCAAAAGTCCCTATAGGAAAAAAACCCGCAGTCCTAACTTTCGACGACGCAACAGAAGGTCAATTCAAACTACTGCCAAACAACAAACCAAACCCAACAACAGCTATAGGAATACTAGAAAACTACACTCACAAAAATAAGAACTTCGGAAAAGGAGCAATCTTTTTTATAAGCTTCCACGATGGAAAAAACCAAAGATACCCCTTCAATGAAAGAAACAAAGTCAAACAAAAACTAGAATACCTCCTACAAAACGAATATCTGATAGGATCACACACTCCCGATCACACAATGAACCAAAACGCAACAAAACAAGATGTTGAAGAACAAACAACTAGAATGAAAGCACTATTACAATACTTTACAAACACAAACATAGAAGATAAAATAACAACATACGCCCACCCAGGAGGCGCAATACCGAAAAACAAAGAAGCACAAAAACAACTAAACGATACATACCAACAAATATTCGAAGCATGGGGCGGACTAACAATACATCCATTAAGTGCCAAATACGACCCCAAAAAAATAACGAGAATAGAAACAAACCCGACCACAATAGAAACACACATACTAAACCAAAAAAACCAATACATAATGACTATAAAAGATAAACAATTCTACCAAGAAATATTCAAACCAGTCATAAAAAAACAAATCATACTAGCAGAACAAATAAAAATAAAACCAATACAAAACGAAAAAACAACCAACCAATACTCCAACACAACAAAACAAAACAAATTCCCATATACAAAACCAAAATCTATGAGAGAAATAAACTGGGAAAGCATACAATACCATAAAAAACAAGAAAAAATAAAACCAAACTAAAAAAATACGGATCCGCCCAGATTTGAACTGGGGACCTGTCGGTTAACAGCCGACCGCTCGAACCAGACTAAGCTACGGATCCATACAAATCAATAAAAACAAGAGATTTTAAATTTATTTATATATGTTTTGTTTAATAAAAACCAAATCAAGAATCATTCATAATTGCATTATCCACGATCATACGAATCTTCCTTTTAATTCCGTCGAAATAATCCACATACTCTTTTCGAAAAGCAGACAAAACAATCTCGGAATATTCAACACGATTAAACTCATCCTTATTAGTGATATATGCAAAATGAACATGTTCACAAACCAAACCCTGATATGTAAATGAAGTAGAACCCTTATGAGATTCAACAATAGGATCCAAATTCTCAGCAACAACATTCTGCTTAATCCAACCTAAAACCTCAGAATCCGCAACATTCATCCTTTTATTATACTCAGAAGCTGAAATATCCAAATAACTAATACCTAGCAAATCTGCCAAACCAACATTTTCTTTAAAACGAAAACCATTCTTCATAATGTTGTTATTCTAAAGTAATATAAAAACTTTTCTGAAATGATTATTCGCGTTCTAAATAAAAACTATGTTTTGAAGCAATTCAGACTAACACTTTTCAATACGAAAAAAAGAAAAACTGAAAATAAAAAAAATTAATTTATTCCAACCACTTTTATCTTAAAAACAAGATCCTTGCCAGCTAAAGGATGATTCAAATCAAGTTTAACATCAGAATCACTAACTTCGGTAATTCTTGCCGGAAACTGTTGACCATTAGGCAATTTCATCATTAAAACCATGCCGATCTTAGGCTCATGCTCTTTAGGCAACTGATCCCTTGAAACCATTTGAACCAACTGATCATTATAAGGGCCATACGCTTTATCCATAGAAATATTAAACTTTTTTTCTTCATTTAATTTCATTCCAATAACAGCTTCATCAAAACCTTTGATAACTTTGCCTTCACCAGCAACAAACTCCAAAGCCTGACCATGTTTTTCACTACTATCAAAAACTTCACCATTATCGAACATACCAGTGTACTCAACTTTTAACTTATCTCCATTCTTAACAGTCATAATATCACTCCTAAAAACTAAGAAAAACTCTTCTTATTTAATATTTACGATAAACAAAAACTTTAAATAATACGTTTCTAAAAATATTGAAATATTAAAAAAATATTTTTTTGTGGAGGAAATAAAAAAATGAAAAAAATGCTTATATTACTATTAGGATTAGTTTTTGTTGTCACAGCGTGTTTTCCATCAAATTCTTGTAATGAAAATGGAATATGTGAATTGAGTGAAAATTTCGGTTCTTGTTCTGATTGTTATCCTGATTTTGTTGTTGGAGCTGAAAATCTAGACCTTATAGAAGGTTCAGGTGAACTTGTATCGCTTGTTGCTTGTGTCGGAAATAAAGGCGGATCTTATGAAGGCGACTTAAAAGGTATATGGAATACAAATGAAGGAGATGTAGCAGGAGTCGTAGAAGTTTCTGAGTATGTAGAATTTTCAGCACCAAGTGTAAATGGAGATTTTTATATTGAAGTCGATGGTCAAGAGATAAGTGTAGGTGGTCAAATAGATGAAGATATAGCCGATGAATGGCATTGTTTTACAACTAGACAAACCGCCGCAGAAATTATGGGAAATAAAGTATCATTTACAATTAATCCTGATAGAATAATAGCTGAAAAAAGTTATACTAACAACAAGGGATCAAAAGTATTCTACGAAAACGCTGAAGACACCACTAATGGAAGTACCACTAATGGAAGTGCTTGTGTTGATGAAGATGATGGAAACATATATGTAGCAGGAACGACTTATGTGGATGATGTGGGTGTAGCGCAAGATTCTTGTTTGACTGCAAATAGATTGAGCGAATCGTTGTGTGATGATGACGAAGCAGTGATTCAGGAAATTAATTGCGGTTTTGGTTGTTTAGAAGGAGCTTGCTTGCACGAGTCTGGAGATGAATGCGCAACAGAATCACAAACCTTTGAAGAACCTAAAATAAGTGTTGATGGAGAAACTCTTTTTGTTTGTTCAGACAGCCAAAATAGCATAAACCAATTCTGCATAGAAAATAATTATGAAGAAGGAACAGCAGAAGCTGCATTAGGAGGCGGCCCAGGAGCTTACTGGAACAATAAAGAACAATGGGAAAAACAAAACTCTTGCGCACGAGCAGAATTAAAATGCACCAGACAAGGAGTTTGTGATAACTAGTAAAATCATAATTTTTTTATTTTTTATAATTTTTTTTAAGATTATAAAATATGAAGTGTTTGTGGAGGATAATTAAGATGAAGAAAATTACTTTGTTAGGAATATTTATTTTGGCTATACTGATTGGTGCATGTGCGCCTTATTCTGCACAACAATGTGTGGATGACGGTCACTGTACAATGGAAGAAGAACTGATTGGAGGATGCATAGATTGTGCAGAACCAGATATACTCCTAAATAATGGAGCAGATTCAGAGCCAAATGGTCAAGAAAGATATGTAGATCCAGATCAAGAACCAATATATGTAACATTTGATAATTTTATGATGTCTGAAGAAAATGGATATGAAGTTTATTCTCAATATCAATTTGAAGAGTTTGATGTTGACGGAAACCCAATAGAATTTAAAATTAGAGCAATAAATAATAGTTTATATATCTATAATGTAGAATGTGTAGAAGGAACTTTACTTTCAGGAACAACCATAAATGAAGTCACAGGAAGAACAATAATAGGAAGAGAAAACATATCTATGTATGATTGTGAATTAGATGATGAAGTAAATGAGAGTACTTTTGAATATGAAGAAGCAGAATTTATAGAAATACATAGACCTCTAAACATAATATTTGACACTATAAACTACGATCCTTGGAATGGTCAGCAAGAAAAAACTATATTTACAAATCACGCAAACATAGAGACAGGTTTAACTGCAGAGCGTCCAGACGAAGATTTCGGAACAGGTGTGCAGCTTTTAATGGATAAAAAAGCAATAAGACACGTAATAGAATTTTCAGCCCCTTTAGAACCAGGTATGACATTTAAATTATTAGGTAGAGAATATGAATTCTTAGCTGCAACAGATTATTCAATAACTCTAAGATTCGGGCCAAAAATGCTAATACGATATGGAGAACCTGAACAAGTTGATGGAAAAACAATAAGCATAGCAAGAGTGATAGATGATATTTCTGCAGTAATAGATGTAGATGGCGATCAAGAAGAACTAAAAGAAGGACAAACTAAAATAATAGGTGGTTTGAATGTTAAACTTTTAACAGTTTATAATGATGAAGGTGTAGAATATGACGCAATATCTGTGATTGCAGGTTCAAAAATAGAAAAAATTTTTGTTTCAGGAGATGAATTTATAGGACAAGACCCAGATGATCCAGATTGGGTATGGTACTTAGATTCATTAAATACAGAAGCTGTAATAGGTGTAGAATCAGATCAAGTACTAAATGACCCAACAGATCCTTTAATACAGGAAAATGAGTACTATTTTCTTCCATTCAAGTTTGCAGGAGTAAAATTCGAGGAACCTGGCATGGAATACACGAAATTTATAGTTTCAACACAAGCAGGATACTCATTATATGATGAAGATGGAAATGAAATAGAGTCTTCAGCAAAAACAATATATATGGCTCAAATGGGAGGCGAAGAGAATTTAGGAATAGGAAATAAATTAACATCAAAAATAGCAATATGGTATGATAAAGATGAAGGGGTGTCTAAACTTTTCTACCGTGATAGCAATAATGGAAATAAACTGTTTTACTCAGGTATCTCCTTCGATCCATCAAGAGACAAAGATAGCTTATTTTACATAGGTGGTTCAGAAGTAAGTGTAAATATAAATTATGAATCAACAGGAGCGTCCGAAGGTTATTTGATTTTAGACACAGAAGGTACTGACCTAAAAGTATACACTCAATTATATGGTGATGCTTATGAATATATTGGTCATTCTGAAGGCGACACAAACACAGAAAACGACATAAATTACGGATCAATAGATATATCTGATTGGGAAGAAGACTCAAAAACTCAAACAGGAATAATTGTAAAAAGCTATGACACAACAGCAGAACAAGATGAGTTTGAATTTGATGTCCCAAAAGAAATCTATGAGGTAAAAGTAACATTTGCTTCCACTAACCATTTCGAAGTGTCTGGTGTTGGAGACACAACAAATGTAGAAACCAATTAAATTTTTTTATTTTCTTTCTTCTATTTATTTATAAAATATATGTAGCTTCATGTTAATATGATGAGGCTCTATCCTAAATAAAAGTATTGCCTTGGAGATTCGTTGAGCAAAACACATTTTGTGCAGCAAAATAGATTGTGTTTTGCGGTTATTTAGCTATTCGACGGAGTCGATAGCAGTTCTCCGCAATACGAAAAAAGATTTAGGACAGAGCCATATAATGAGTAAAATTTATAAATGAATCAAAAGATATCCTTTCAATGAGGGGGTTACTGATTGTAATTCTAATAGGTGATTAAAAAATGGATGAAAAAAAAGAAGAATTCCCAGAAAAGGAACCTGAATTTGAAGTTCAGGAAAAAACAAATGTTCTAAAAGAAGAAGCAAATATTCAAGAACCAGAACCAAAAACAGCAGTTGAAGAGAAAACTGCGAAGAAAAAAGAGTCAAAACCTGAAAAACACGAAGGTAAGAAAGAAGAAAACAAAAACGAAGAAAAAAATACGGCGCACACAAAACAACACAAACAAAAAGAATCAACGCCTAAAAAAGAAAAAGAATCTTTCTCCTTAGAAGCACCAGTGCTGTGGCCTATAATCTCCGCCATTTTGCTAGTATTATTAATAATAAGCATATTTGCAAATCCATTTGTAGGAGAAAAAACAAAAACACTAAACGAAGAAGAAATAAAAGTAAAAGCACAACAATTCGTAAATACATACTTGCTACCTCCAGGAACTGCTGCAACAGTAACAAGTGTAGAACTAAATAATGAGTTATACACAGTAACTTTGGATGTTGGCGGTCAAACTTTTCAATCACATATGTCTAAAGACGGAGAAATATTTTTCCCTCAAGCAGCACTAAACATAAACGATTTGGAAGAACAAGGAATACCGCAACAAGAAGAACAAGCGCCAGCTGCGCCTCCTGAAGTGCCAAAAACAGACAAACCAGTAGTAGAAATGTTTGTAATGAGCCACTGTCCATATGGAACTCAAGTAGAGAAAGGAATGCTTCCTGTTGTAGAATTACTAGGAAACAAAGCAGATATACAAGTAAAATTTGTCAACTACGCAATGCATGGAAAAGAAGAAGTAGACGAACAACTAAATCAGTACTGCATACAACAAGAATACCCTGACCAATATTATAAGTACTTACAATGCTTTTTAGCAGAAGGAAACACAGACAATTGCTTGCAAGAAATGAACTTTGACGAAGAAACAATACAAACTTGTATGGATGAAACCGATGCTGAATACGGAATATATGCAGACTTCGAAGATCAGAGTACTTGGAGTGGAGGAAGATTCCCGCGATTTGCAATACACGATGCAGAAAACAAAGAATACGGAGTACAAGGAAGCCCTACAATAGTAATAAATGGAAAATCAGTAAATACTGCAAGAGACTCTGAAAGTCTAAAAAAAGCAATTTGCAATGCATTCACAACAAGTCCGGAAGAATGTGATACGCAACTACCAACTGCGAGCCCGTCACCAGGATTTGGATTTGGAACAAGCGCAACAGATAGTGCAGCGGCAAACTGCGGAGTATAATAAAAAAATTATTTTATTTTTTTTAATTTTTATTCAAATTATGTTCGTTATTTATCTTTTATCTTTATAGGCGCATTATAGAAAAATATTGAATGTTCTAAAAAATGGGAACATATCTTAAAAATAACAGTTTTAGAAAATAAGTATATAAAAATTCTTAACATCTTCAACACATTGTTCTTTTAATAAATTTCTAAAAAAATAATGAATATGTTTAGTTCTTTCTTTAATAAAATTTATAAATGAATTATTGATAGGAATTGTATTCTACTTAAATGAGGGGTAAAAAACAAAATGACAAACGAATCAAAAGAAAAAGACTTTAATGCAGAATCAAAAGAAAATTCTGAACAAAAAAAAGAAAATGAACACCAAGAAAAAACAGAAACAAAAAATTCAGAAGAACACAATAAACATGAAGATAAACATGAAAAAACACGTGAGCACAACACAAAAAAAAATCATCATGAAGAACATAAACATAACTCACACAAACACAAAAAACACGAAGATTCTACAATAAACATATCAACAACTTCGTTTTATAAAGGAATTTCAGTAGTGTTGGGGATTTTGCTAATAATAAGTATATTTACATCCGGATTTGGGATAATAACTGCAAAAACAGTAGCAGGAACACAAGAAAAAACAAACAATCCAGGAATAAAAACAGGACCTGCAGAAACTGGAACCTTAACAGGTAATGTTCCCAATGTAAAATTTGAAAATGCAAATATAAAAGGTGAAGAAAATGCACCTGTAACAATTGTTGAATGGTCAGATTTTGAGTGTCCTTTCTGCGCAAGATTTTACTCGCAAACATATAATCAAATAATAAAAGAATACGTGGATACAGGAAGAGCAAACTTTGTATTTAAACATTTTCCTTTAGGTTTTCATGCTCAGGCGCAGAAGGCTGCTGAGGCTAGTGAGTGTGCTGGTGAGCAGGGTATGTTTTGGGAGATGCATGATGTTTTGTTTGAGAAAGGTGTTGCTGGTGGTGTTGCTGGGTTTA